>JAHITG010000095.1 GCA_018817865.1 Spirochaetota bacterium | reverse complement strand
CCCCCAGGACTTCTCTTTCATACTTTAAAAGTTCATTTTTTGGCCATTCAGTAGAGTCTTGAATTACATTTTTCAATATATAGGAATGATCGTCATTTTTTTGTGATTTTCCCATGAACAGATTCATCTGGCCGGATTCAATATTCTTTTTAATCTTATATGATTCTTCTATCAGAAGATCAATATTATCAAAAAGGGTCTTTCGTTTGATATCCAGTGCATCAAAAGCTCCGGCTTTGATCAATCCTTCCAGAATTTTTTTATTAACCAGTTTTGAATCCAGTCTGACGAGAAAATCCATTATATTTTTAAAGGTACCGTTCTTCTCCCTTTCATCGATGATCTGACCTATCAGTTTTTCACCTACATTTTTTATACCTGCCAAACCAAAGTTAATAACCTTTTTTACTTCGTTCTTTTCGTCAGCGACCGGTGTTACATTAAAGACGGCTATTGATTTATTAATATCAGGAGGAAGGATCATTATCTTGAATTTTTGTACTTCAGAATAATATTTGGTGATGTTCTCTATTTTATCCATTTCATTAGAGAGTAAAGCGGCAAAAAATTCAGCAGGATAGAGTGCCTTTAAATAAGCTGTCTGATAGGTGATAAAAGCATAAGCAACTGAGTGAGCCTTGTTAAAGGCATATTCTGCAAATTTTGCCAGGTCGGTAAAAATACTCTCTGCCAACCGAAGATCGAATTTATTCTTTTTAGCCCCTTCCAGGAATTTTTCCTTCTGCTCGTGTATGATCTCCAGTTTCTTTTTACCCATGGCCCTGCGGATCAGGTCAGCTTCACCCAGGGTGAATCCTCCAATGATACGTGTGATACTCATGACCTGTTCCTGGTAGACAACTACTCCAAATGTCTCTTCCAGGATCGGTTTTAAGGATTTATGAATGTAGGAGACCTCTTCAATTTTATTTTTTCTTCTGACATAGGAATCCATCATACCGGAATTAATCGGTCCCGGTCGATACAAGGCGATCAGAACTCCGATTTCAGGGAATGTTTTTGGTTTTGCTTTACAGAAGAGGTCCGTGATACCTGTATTCTCTATCTGAAAGATACCTTTGGTCAATCCCTTCTGCATGATCCTGTAGGTCTCTTTATTATCCAAAGGCAGATTTTCAATATCGATGGAAATATTTTCCGTATCTTTTATCAGTTTCACACAATCTTTAATAATTGATAAATTTTTCAAACCGAGAAAATCGAATTTCACTAAACCGACGCTTTTTATAATATCCATATCATATTGGGTTGAGATGGTCTTCTCTTTCTGGTCCATATAAAAGGGAACGGAATTTACGATCGGTTCATTACTTATTACAATGCCGGCAGCATGTGTCCCGACACTGGAACAGATGTTTTCCAGTTTCAGGGATATCTTCCAGATATTCTTCAGGTTCTCATCCTTTTCAATTATTTTTATCAGCTCCTGATTACCCTTGTAGGACTCTTCAAGACTGTTCTGATTGATCAGTTTGGAGATGGAATTGGATACAGAGAATGAGACGTTCAATACTCTGGCCACAGCTTTAAAAGCAGCTTTAGCCTTGAATTTATTGAATGTAATAATATGAGCGGTCTTTTCCTGTCCGTATTTGTTGATCACATATTCGATCACTTTATCTCGTTTGGTGTCTTCAAAATCTATATCAATATCAGGGGGGGATATTCTGTCCGGATTCAGGAACCGCTCAAAGAAGAGACCGTATTTTATCGGATCAACATCGGTAATGCCAAGTGCATAAGCCAGGATACTCCCGGCCGCAGAACCGCGTCCTGCCCCTACCATAATGCTGTTCTGTTTAGCAAAATTGATATAATCCCATACGATCAGGAAATAGTCCACAAAATGCATCTTCTTGACAATATCCAGCTCATAATGAAGTTGTTCCTGGACTTCCTCTGTGAGGGTTAACTGATCATATCGCTCCTTTAATCCTTTTAATGCCAGTGTTTCGAGATATTCTTCGGAGTTAATATTTTCTGAAAGAGGATATCGCGGTATCTGCATTTTTCCGAATTCCAGGATTAAATTACATTTATCCATTATTTTTATTGTGTTCTCTACTGCTTCAGGAATGGCTTTAAAGAGGTCTGCCATCTCTTCATAGGATTTTAAATAGAATTCATTAGTAGCCATTTTGATCCGATCAGGATCATCGATCTTTTTCTGCATCTGCATACAGAGCAGTATATCATGAGCTTCATAGTCTTCTCTGGTTAAATAATGAACATCGTTGGTAGCTACAAGAGGTATATCCAGTTCCTTTGACAGGCGCAAGAGCCCCGTCATGGCTTTCCCTTCTTTTTCCAGGCCGTGATTCTGGAGTTCCAGATAAAAATCATCGCCAAAGAGCTCTTTGAATTCATAGGCTGTCCGCCGGGCATGCATGAAGTTATTATGGATGATACTGTAGGCAATTTCACCCTGTATACATGAACTAAGGGCGATCAGACCGCTGGAGTGCTCTTTTAGGAGCTCTTTATCTATACGCGGTTTATAATAGAATCCTTCAATGTAACTGGCAGAAGATAATTTTAACAGGTTCTGGTATCCTTCAAAATTCTTGGCCAGCAGAATGATATGATGGGCAATATGCTGTTTCTCGCCGTTCCCTTTGATCTTCTCTTTTGTAAACCTGGATTGGGGCGCAATATAAGCTTCCATTCCCAGGATCGGTTTTACCCCTTCTTTGACTGCTGTCTTGTAGAACTCAATGGCACTGAACAAGTTCCCGTGCTCGGTTATTGCGATGGCGGGAAATTGAAGATCCTTTACTGTTTTAATGAGATCAGGTATCTTGATCATGCCGTCCAGCACACTGTAATGAGAATGAGTATGAAGGTGTACAAAAGGTTTATGTGTTTTCATCTGTTTTAATATAGTGAATAGCCTGTTCCGGTGAATCGACCGGTATAAACTGTTCTTTATTTATATTTTTTAAGGTATCCAATTCCCAGGAGCGTATTGCCAGGATCTTTTTATTGCAATTCAGAGCTGCTGAGATCTCATTCAAAGTACCGTATTTTCCATCAATTGCGATCAATATATCAGCTGTGTTCACTATTATATGATTACGCGCAAGGCCCATACCGGTGGCAACAGGTATGGTAATATAAGGGTTTGCTTTTCCCGTATCAGCAAAGGGAAGGATCCCCACTGTGATCCCTTTATTATCGTAGGCGCCTTTTGAAGCAGCTTCCATGACACCGCCCAGCCCACCGCAAACCAGATACCAGCCCTCCTGTGCAATAAGAGAGCCTGTTTGATATGCAGTATCGTAGATATCTTTATTTTCAATTGTAGATCCGCCGATTATCCCGATGAACATAATTTTATATAGTCAAAAGAAATTCAATGTCAATTAATTTTTATTTTTATAAATAAAAAACACGGCGGATTTTATAAGTTGAAGTCTTTTTTTGTACAGTACTTGAAGATCTTATGCATTTGTGTAAGTATCAGGACTCTGTTCACATGTTCCGGGACATTACATAAATAGAATTCCCCATTGTTAGCCATCATTTTTTTATATGTCACTATGAGAATGCCTATGCCGGATGAATCAATATAGTTCACATGTTCGATGTCTAAGATCAACCTCTTTATATCCTGGTTATTAACGACGTTAAAAATCGGAGTTTTTATAGTTTTTATTGACGTAATATCCATGTCACCCTTTAGTTCAATTACAGAGCTTCCACCTTTTTCATAGATCCTGATTTCCATTAACGGCTCCTTTTATATACATCCTAAAACAGGACTGCCTATCTTATTTTAATAGATTATATTCTTTTGGCAACAAATAAATTAAATTATTACCAGTTCGGACTAGTCTAGTATGGACATAGAATGATCAAGAAGTCATCCTTTTCTGCCTGATCGAACTTTTTGATCTTCTGAAGGTCTTTTGAAACAAAATAATAGAGATAGGGTTTATCTGACAGCTGATATCTGGTTTCCATTTGTTGTATTGTTGATCCTATGTTATTTTCTATAATTGAAATGAATTGTGTGTTCTCCCATAGTGTCGGAAGAAATATCTCATCACCTTCGATCAACCTGTTGAAATCAATGCTTCCGTTTAAAAGATCAAATAAACGCAGGAATTTGTTTTTCGCAGGATCATCATTGTCTTCCTCATAATTCAGGTTAACAGAATAAAAGTACAATTTATTCAGTATATTATTCTTTTTCATGACCGTATCGTATTTGAGCTTTAAAAATAAACGGTTTTCCATGAAATTAAAATACAGCTTATTTTCATCTATTTTTCTCCATGAAATATGTTTATATTTTTTATTTTTTCCGGAGTGCAGCAAGGGGGAGGAATATGTTTGTGATAAAATACCCAGGTCATCTACGGACCGGACAGCCAAATTGATCTGATCAAAAAGCGATCCGTTCTTTGAATAGACATAAAAAGTCTTTTCCTCTTTGCTTAATACGGGGATGACAGGGAGGAAGCTTTTTTTCCTGTTAAAATTTATTGCAAAGGAAGAGATATCCCTCTGGTCAGCCTGAAATTCTATTTTATATCCGTCATGATCGATCTTATTAATAGAAACGGGGAATTTCTTCTGCTCTGAGATCAATTTGGAAAAATAGAGTTTTTCATCTTTTAAATAAGTTAAAAAAATTAATTTTTCGGATGACACTATTTTATATGCTTGAATATTTTTTATACCGGGATTAACCGGGCTTTTTATACTCCATGATCCTTTATGTATCTCTTTTTTCCTGTAGAATAATCCGGATTCTCCTTCAGACTTGTCCAGCCAGGTGATAAAAAGACGTCCTTTATAGAACCCCCCTTGAGGCAGCCAGCAATTGACCAGACCGGATGTCAGACGCGAGAAATCGGTCCATTCCTTATCAGTATATTTAGAAAATGAAACATTCCAGTTCCCGAGATGGTCATCCTGCCAGAGGAGGTAAAAATCATCATTATCCTGAAAGAGTAAAGGATTCCTGTCTTTGAAATCATTTTTAAAAATCTGTTTCATTGTACTCCATGACCTCCCCCCTGAACTGCTGCTTTTATACATGATCTCTTCACGGGATCCTGTAATATTGTTCCACACAAGAAGATATCTTCTTTTACATACAGCGATCTGGGGAAGGAAAGAATGGCCTTTGTCATAGGGTGTAAGATTATGAATTATACTCCCATTCAGATTGATCTTAAGCAATTTAACGATGGAACTGTTATTATAATGGTCGATGAAGATCATCAGCAGTTTATTATCATCAAAAATGATCTTGGGTGAATAAGCGGTCTCGCCTTTGTATGAATATAGCGTTTTTACTGATTCAAGTTTATTATTCTTTATACGGATCAAAGCATACTTAATGACTTTTTCTTTCTCCTCGATCCATACTATTGCGGCATATTTTTGATCCATCGCCAGGGAATATCCAAGAACAGGTCCGTTCATCAGGGGTATTTGTTTTTGAAATGAACTTCCCTGATCATTACTTTGAAGGAAAAGAAGTCTGTTTTTTGTCTGCAGAACAAAGCCAAGATCATTATCACGAACAGCTGTATCAAAAGAGAGAATTTGTTCGCTCTTCGGTATTGGAACAGGAAATATATCCAGAAAAAGATTCGCCTTTAGGACTTTAGAGAATATCCCTGTCAACAGCACAGAAATAAGGAGGCTTGTTGAAAATAGTCTTTTTATCTTCATTTGTTTACACGCAAAAGGACTTTTAATTTTTTAATATTGTTTTGAGCATTAGGATGTTTTGGATAAATTTTTAATACTTCCTGAAACCAGTACAAAGCTCTTTTATACTTTTTCTGATTATAAGCTATAATCCCTTTATAATAGGTCTGGGTTATCTCCTTCCTCTTGTTTTCAGACAAACTGGACCCGATATCAAGATTTTTCTGTGACAGGAGCATATTAACTTTATTTAGATTGAATCTTGCTTTAAGATTTCCAGGATCGATCTTCAGGATGTACTCCCATTTTGCCAGGGCACCTGAATAATTTCCATTGATAAAATCCAGTATAGCAGAATTATATACCTGAGAAAGCTGATTATCGGTTTTTGAAAGACGGGATTGGATCTCTTCACTCTTTTTTTTCAGTGTTGTCAGGTTTTTGAATGATCCTTTAATATTATGATATGAAGCAGCTCTGGAAATTAGAGAAAAAAAGAAGAGACTCTTATAATAATCACCGTTATTATAATTCTCTATGCCTTTGGAGAAGAGGTGTTTCAGATAGGGTTCGGGCTTCCTGATCTTTTTTATATTTTTATACCAGTTTTCTAATGCGAGTTCATTTTCAGGGAAAAATTCCAGAATGCCTTCCCAATAGATTATAGATCTGGAATACTGTTTCTTTTCATAAAGAGCTTCGCCTTTCTTTTTAAAATACTGCAGTAATTCAAACAAAGAGGAATACCGGTTGACGGATAATCTGTTATTGATTATATTTTTTTTGAAAATATTGTTTAAATATTGTGAACCTTCTTTATTATCAATATTTTTTTTAATAATGTTATCATAAAGAATGCTGATAGCTTTCTCTATCTTTTTTTCCTTTACCAGGTTCCTGCTTTTATTTATATCTTTCTTTATTTCAATGTTCTTCTTCTGTTTTATCAGGCTCTCTTTTTCTTCACATTTTTCAATATAGGTATCAACCATTTCAATTAACGGGTTATAGGATTTTGCAATTAAGAATTCGTCTTTTGCTTCTCTGTATAGTTCCCGGTTATACCGGTTGATACCAAGGTCGAAATGAATTTTCGCCTTTGTTTTATTTTGCTGTTCTTCTACTTTTTTCGTCTCAACTTTCTTTTTTTTGATATCGATGACAGTGGCAATAAAATCGGACGGCTGCAATTTCTCCACGCTTTTTTCCTCTATCTGTACCTCCTCTTTTATTTTTTCGGGGGTTTTCTTTTCTTCGATCTTCTTTTCTTTCTTTTCAGGGACCTTCTCTTCCTTTTTTTCTGTCACCGGGATCGACTTTTTTATAACTTTTTTAGCGATATCGGCCATCATCTTTTCCTTCAGCTCTTTCTCCTTCTGCTCCTTTTCTTTTTGTTGTTTTTCTTTTAGAGCTTTCGCCATCATATCATTTTCATACTTGATCAGGATCTCTTTTAACTGTTTACCGCGCATATTGTCCGGATCGATGTATAATATATTATTAGCAATGATCTTTGCTTCATCTAAAGAGAAATTCTGCTGCCGGATCATGGTTTCGAGTTTTTCGATCATGCGTCTGATCTCCATTCTTGTCTGTCTTGAATTATAATGCAGCCGTACTTTGTTCAGTTCCAACCGTGTTTTTTCATCATTATTTGTTAATATCAGTTTTTCTGTGTAAAGAGAGATGAGAAAAGCTTCATTTCTTACTTTTTTATTTATCTCTATCTCACGGTTTATTTTATCCAGTAGCATTTTAACAGACTCTTCGGAAAGGGGACCTAATGCTTTTTTATAGAGAGCTATTGCTTTTTTGTTATTGGAGTCTTTTTTCAGTATATCAGAAAGCTCCTGGATCGTTTGAAGATATGATTTTACTGCATAGGCTTTTTCTGCCAGTGTCAGTTTCCTTTCGGAATACCGTTTAACATAACTGATCAGGTCAAAGAAGGCTTCTGCTTCATTTTTAGAGACTTCATTATTGTTCACGGCAAGGGTACATTCATTCCAGGCAACTTCAAAGTCAGAATTTATATAGGCCAGTTTTGCATTAATAAAGTGTTTTTGTAATTCAGTAGAATGCAAATGCTCTATTAATATAATAGAGACAATGAACAGTATAAGAAAAATGATCTGTTTTTTCATTGGAACTTAAAAAGATTTTTTAAATCTGCAATAATAAAGGATCATGATTTTTTAATAGTTATTAATGTCATATCATCATGCTGTTTGGCATCACCGACATGGACTTTAATGTCATTGATGATACTATTATTTATTTGATCCGGACTTTTTTTATTAATGTCCTTTAAAAAGGATTTTATGACACGCTCCATGCCAAAATCCTCCATTTGAGAATTCATAGCTTCATAAATACCATCTGTCTGAAGCATTAAAATATCACCTTTTTCAAATTTAAATCCGGCTCTGGGATAATCAACATCTTTTGAGATCCCTATCGGCATGGCGGTAGCTTTTGCCAGTTCATATACTTTATTGCTTGATCTTTTATATAGTACGATCTGAGAATGACCTGCGTTTGAATATTGGATGATCCCCCTTTCCGCATCATAGATCATATAAAGTCCCGTAGCAAATCTTTCCCGGGGTATCCTGTCGATCAGATTGTTATTCAGTGCTCCCATCAGTTTTCCGGTATCAAATGTTTTAGAGGCTTCTGAATGAAAAATAAATGTAATAACAGCCATAATAATTGCAGCACCGGATCCTTTTCCGGCAACATCGATAATAATGATGCCGTATTTATTTTTACTTATTTCAACTATATCATAATAGTCTCCGCCTACAAAATGAGCGGGATTGTAATACTTGCCTATCTGAATATCTTTGATCTTTGGTATCAGCTGGGGAATTAGATAACCCTGGATATCCTTGGCGATCTGCAGGTCCTTTTCCAGAACTTCGTTATCAATGATCTTCTGCCTGGATATCTTCAGCTCTTCCGTCATAGTATTGAAACTTTCGGCAAGAGCTCCCAATTCATCGTGTTGTGTAATGATGATCTTATGGTCCAGATCTCCCTTTCCGATTATTTTTGCTCCCTCAGTAAGTTTTTTAACCGGACGAAGAAGGATATTCGTAAACAGATAGGTGATAAATACAAAGACCACCATGATCAGAAGGGAGGTAGTGATGAGGCGTATTTGGGTCATATTTATCTTTTTACGGATATTCAGAAATGAGAATTTTAAAAAGAGGGTGCCTATCTTAATATTATTATCTATGATCGGATAAGAATAAATATAATTATCCTTATCTTTTTGTTTTAAAAAGGAGTTTGCCTGAATAGCTTTTTTACTCAAGGGATCTTCATATTTTTTTAAAAGGCCCATATCCAGGATCTTGTTCATGACAGAGGTATCAGAGTGAAAGATCAATTCCCCCTTTTTATTTAAAAGATAGGTATGGATGATGTCATCATTCCTCTGTTTGATCTTCCGGATAATGGTTGATATCAGAAGGTCATCCGCACTGATCATCCCTTCTTTGATCGTATCTGAAGCATTCAGCATCAATACTTTCATTCTGGTATCAGTGGATTCTAAAAGCAGGTTTTTCTGCCGGGAGATACTTAATACTGTTAAAACAGATACTAAAATAATAATGAAGATCAATATCAATACTGTGAATTTAAGTTTAATGCTCATCAATTAAATCCTTTTTGATTTATATATAATTAATTATCGGCTGATCACATCCACTTTTCCAGTATTAATAATTAAAATAACCTTTTTTATTGAGATGTCAATCAGGAGATATAAATAATTCAGCATCATTTAAAAAAATCATTATTTTTAAGATTCATCGGCTTGGAGAGCATATTGATCCATCTGGAATCTTTTATGATCTCAAATATGTGAATTTCATATGGTTCTATGACAAAGATATCGTTATCTTTGACCATGACCCTTTTTTTCTTTTTGGTTTTAATATTTTCAGTGATCACTTTAATTTTTCCTTCTATAATATAGAAGCACTCAAGAGTCCTTTTATGGTAATGATCACCTCTTTGATATCCCTTTTTTGATGTAATAAAATTCACTTCCTTCCATGTCATATCCTGCGTGATACCGGTTATACCGCCTCTTTTGTCATTGAATTTGAAATACGGCTTTATAAAATACATTAATTCCCCCTTATGGTCTCCAATCCTCTGGTAATATCAAAAAAATCGATCCCTAAACGCTGCCTTGTCTTTTCTATAGATAAAGAGAGATCAAAAGCAATGAGTGAATCTGCGGGCCTTTTGGCCTCGGTTATAAGATTTTCATCTTTTTTAAAAGCTTTGGCGATCTTTTTAGCAAAATTGTACCGGTTGATCCTTTCGGATCCTGCCGTATGAAAGAGCCCGGTTTGATCCTTTTCTATGATCATTGTGATCATTTCAAGGAGGTTGTCGATACAGGTCGGTGAAAAAAAAGCATCCTGAAAGACCTTGATCACAGTATTTGAATCCAGGCTGGATAGTATGTAATTAAAAAAGTTTCCTCCCCGGCCATAGACATTAGCTGTACGGCAGATCGCATGATTTTTTAAGTTATCCATTATGCTGTTTTCCGCTTTGAGTTTTGTTTTACCGTAAACAGTTACCGGATTCGGGATCTCTTCTTCCTTATACATTCCTCTTGATCCGTCAAAGACATAGTCCGTGGAAAGGAATATGAGCTTGCTTTGCGGGACGAAATTCTGCATCGCGTTTATGATATTATTGGTTCCTTCTGTATTGATCCTGTATGCCGTTTTTTCTTCTTTTTCACATTTCTCCAGACTGCTTAATCCGGCCGTATGAATAATGATGCCGGGTTTTAATCTGTTAATGATACTGTTCAGAGCATTCTGATCAGAAATATCACAGGGAGATTCAGTTTCCGTTTGGAGGACATTCATATCGATTCCATGCACGGGATATCCCTTTTCCCTGAATGTTTTAGAAAGATATGATCCAATGTACCCTTTAGATCCGGTAATTAATATTGAATGTGAATTGTTCATTATAGAATCAGGAAAAATATTCGGTATGATCTATTTTATATTCTTTTTCTCATTAGTATAATCTGATTCGACCATTATCTTGATCAGTTCTTTAAATTTAACTTTGGGCTCCCAGTTCAGCATCTTTTTTGCTTTGGAATAGTCCGCTATTAAAGCATCCACTTCGGTCGGCCTGTAGAAGTATGGATCGATCCTGATCATGGTTTTTCCTGTTTTGCGTTCTATTCCTTCCTCTTTTTCGGCTTTTCCCTTCCATACCAGGTCAAAGTCCAGCAGTTTTGCTGTTTCTTCAACCAGTTCTCTTACAGAGTGAGCTTCACCGGTTCCCAGGACATAATCATCGGGTTTATCCTGCTGGAGCATCAGCCACATACCTTCAACGAATTCTTTCGCATATCCCCAGTCACGCTTTGCTTCCAGAT
>JAHITG010000094.1 GCA_018817865.1 Spirochaetota bacterium | reverse complement strand
CCGGCGGGGTTTACAAAAGCGACCAACATACAGAGCGCTTTGATCACCACGGATAATCTTTATGCCACCCAGGTCGGGAGCAATATCGTGCTGAACTATGCCGGTGACGGGTCGATGATCCCTTCACAGACATTCGAGACCGTTACCTTTATGGCGTATGATGCCATCGCTGTTGAGAGCAGTTATGTCTGGACCTCCGAGGTGGATAATCTCTCACCTGCGGTCAATTACCGTCCTGCATCAGTGTATGGAGCACAGTCCCAGACCGTCAATTCGGTTATTCCGGGATTTGTTGCCAGAGGTTTTATCAATCCTACCAATGCAGTTTCAACCGAGACCAACCGACATTCCTTTAATGTCATTATTGAGAATGTCGGGCAGACGGGAAATAATATAGATATGGCTGATATTTATCTTCCCACATCAGCTTTTACCACGAACGGGGTTATCGTCTCCAGCAGTATCATTAATGCAACCAATATCAGCGTCATTGCTTCGAATATCATCAGGCTGGATTATCTGGCTGAGGGCCGTTCCATTACTCCGCTCTCGTCAGATACCATAAACATTCAGATATACGATACCATGACGACCGGTACGCAGACCGTGGCCTGGGATATGAAGACCAAATTCAATACTTCACCGGGCTTTGCTGACACTTCCATCACGCCGGGACAATCTAAAAAAGTCCATATGATAATGCCGGATGTCTCAGCAGAAGGGGAGCTTATCACAGGATCGATAGCTTTCAGTGATACAAATACAAGCAGGAATTTTACTTACCAGGTAAGAAATACCGGTACAGGAAACAATAATATCTATTATGCTGAGATCACCCTCCCGAGCACCTTTACCAACTGTACGGTGAATGCTCTCAGTAGTGTTATTGCTAACGATGCGGCAAACATTGAGGAACTGATAGTCAACGGGACGAACTGGGTGATCCGGTTAAAGTATGAGAATGAGAGTTATCTCACATCAGGCCAGACCGATGATGTGACCGTTACGCTGAACAATTTTTTATTTCCAACCGAGGTTTTCGGGTTGAGATTCAAATGTGAAGCCAGGAACAGGGCTTCTACACCTCCTCCGCTTACTTCCGTTGATGTCGGGGAGAAGCTTAATATTGTCAATCCGTCACCCTGGCAGTGTGATGCTTACCTGGAGCAGGATTCGCAATTCATCTATACGCTTGATAAGTCTGCGGACCTGAGCTTCAGGATCGACAATAAATCCGGTATCCATGGAATAAAGAAGGCCGTGATAGCCTTTGATACCAATATATTTACCAATGTCCGGGTGACCAGCCGTCTGGTCAGTGGAGCAAGTATCAGCACGACCTTGACCAATATCGTACTGGATTATGCCGGGGGTGTTTTTACCAAGGTCGGTACAGGCCAGAACTATTATGATGTGCTGAAAATAAAGTTTAACTATAATCTGAGCATGCCTACATCAAGAACCCTTGCATGCAGGATAACTTTTGAGGATAATTACGAATTCAATGCACCGGCCGGTTCTGAAACCCAGGTCCTGGGAGTACAGTATGCCTACTGGGGCAAGATCGTCGGTTTAATAAAACCCAATGAGAATGTGAATCTGAACATATATCCTGCGGGCCAGTCAAAAGGAACTACAAATTACCTGGGACAGACAGCCTTCCTCTCTACGGTCCAGTCCTCATCGGATGCAGCAATATACAGCATTGACAGGCTGCCCCCGGGAAATTATGATGTAGAGTGTCAGAAGACGGGTTTCAGAAATGACAGGTATCTTGTGAATATTGCAGTAGCCTCCAACAGGATCACCTATGCGGACCTTATCATTCTCAAGAACAACAAGATAGAAGCCAACAGCACCATAGAAAGACAGATCTATTGTTATGATGACGGCGGAAACTCCTATGTTTCATTTGCTGTGGGCAGTGTGCTTGAGGATTTTTATCTTGATATTTATAAGAAGGCGATCAGTGATGCCCAGGTGGCCGCTATAAGCAAGAACAGTTCGATCATAAATCCTACGGCCGGCCCGGATATGAAGGTCTTTGACTTTGAACTGCAGAATATAAAAGCCGCTGATGCGGATGAGATGGAGCTGGACAAGAGCGTTACGCTTGTCCTCTATTATTCGGATGCCGAGCTGGCAGCTCAGGGATGGTCAGAGGATTCGCTGGCGATCTATTACTGGAAGCACTCAACAGGCGAGTGGATAAGGCTGGGAGGAGAGATCGATAAAGCCAAAAATACTGTCACTGTTAAAGTGGCTTACCTCCATACAACCTATGCCCTGTTCGGTGCTACACCGGTTAATTATACAAAGATATTCGGTGACCTGAAAGCATGGCCTCTGGCTTTTTCACCCGGCCGCGGAGGAGATACATTCGGTAAATTCAAGGTTACTTTCATCTTTAAATCCCCGGTGGATGAATACAGGTTCAAGGTCTATGACCTGATGGGAAGGGTGATCTATGAGAAGATATTTAATTCAGGCCCCTATTATCAGGGAGAAGCACCCTGGAGCGGTAAGGACAATGAAGGTGTGATCTCTAAATCAGGGGTATATATATATCAGATCGAAGTAGGTCAAGAATACTATAGAGGAAAGGTTATGATACTGAAATAGTATCCTATGATCAGAGGTGATAATATGAAGATAATAATAACTTTATTTTTAATATGCAGTCTGACTTTATATGCCCATTCAGCGGCTTTTGAGGATATCGGTTCTGTGCGGGCCAGGGGTATGGGAGATGCATTTGAGTCTGTCTCCTCTGGTGTGGACAGCGTGCGGTATAATCCCGCCGGTACGGCTTATCTGAAAAGTTTTCAGTTTTACGGCGGTTACGGCATCCCCGGCGGTGGTTTTGATGACGGTACATCCTTAAGTTCGATCGACACGGGTATTGCTCTTCCTTTCAGTACCAAGCCTTATCTCTTCTTTCTGACATATTTATTTAAGGGCCTTACACTGGGAAATGAACAGGTCATCCTTAAGGATGCAGCGTTCGGAGTGCTCTTTCACCAGTTTACCGTTGCGGATTTTGCAGTAGAGAGGCTGATCACCATCAATTTGAGTAAGAATTTGAATAATCTGCTGGAAGGAGCAAATTTTGCCGCAGGTGTAAATGTAAATATTTTTAACAGGGGATTTACCCATACAGAAGATACACTCATTCAT
>JAHITG010000093.1 GCA_018817865.1 Spirochaetota bacterium | reverse complement strand
GGCCCAGTTCATTCAATTTTTTCACACTGTGCTGAGCCGGTTTTGTCTTTATCTCACCTGCGGTCTCAATAAACGGAACCAGCACCAGATGAACAAGCAGAAACTGCTCTCTCTTTAAATTGAGCTTAAGTTCTCTGATCGCTTCGGTAAACGGCTGGCTTTCAATATCACCGATCGTTCCTCCCAGTTCTGTTACGATCACATCAGTGGGTTTCGCTTGAGCTGCTTTTTTTATCCTTCTGATGATCTCATCGATGATATGCGGTACCACCTGCACTGTCTTCCCCTGATAATCACCGTTCCGCTCTTTTTCAATTACTGTATGATAAACCTGTCCGGTTGTAAAATTATTATTTTTTGAAAGCTTAATATCGACGAAGCGTTCATAGTGGCCAATGTCAAGATCGGTTTCACTGCCGTCATCTGTTACGAATACTTCTCCGTGCTGATAAGGACTTAATGTTCCCGGATCAATATTGAGATATGGGTCTATCTTAAGAAGTGTGACCTTTAAACCTCTCTCTTTTAAGATCCTTCCAATGGAAGCGGTGGCGAGTCCTTTCCCCAATGAGGAAATAACACCGCCTGTTACGAAGATGTATCTTATCATATAAAATCCTTTAAGATCCAAGAAGATTAAATAAAGTTCTATAATAATTTTACAGAATTAAATGTCAAACCTTTTCTGAAAAAATATTATACCTATCTACAGGTTATTACATCTTTTTAATTAAAGCAAGAATACCACAGAGGCACAGAGGAATTTCATATTAAATAATTAAAAAAATATTTATTTATTAAATAAATATTTATATTATAATTTACGACTTTATAATTTAAATTTTATTATTCCTCTGTGACTCTGTGCCTCTGTGGTATTAAAAAATAAATAATATTGATCAGTAGAAGGTGAGTTTTAAGTAGAACTGGTTCTTCAATACATCCGAATAAATAATGAAGTTCTTAAAAGTTTTAATATACGCATTATAATACAGCCATTTTTCTTCTTTATGATAAAGGGATTTCTCAGATAAATATTTCCCCAGGCTCATCCAGAGAAGAGGGTTTCGGCTCTTGTTCCCGCTGATCTTTTTGAATTCTTTTGTATGATAAAATCCTTTATTCTTTTTATAGGCATAGACAGCTTTTTTTAAAAAATCAAAGTCTTCACTGGAGAGCATCTTGTCTTTTATAAAAGCATAATACTCTTTATTCTGCATATATATTTTTACATTAAGATACGTGGAATTATAATTCCTGTCATTTATCAGTATGCTGTTCGTCGAAGCTCCCGGCTTTGCTGTGATAGTCAGTATCTTTCTCCCTTTTGGATCCATTTCGATCGCTGTAACTGACTGGGGATCACTCTGGAAATTAATACCGGAGAAATAGGCATCAAAATACTCTTTGTCAAACTGATAGATATTCGTCCCGATCAATGGAAAGAACGGATAAATCAGGTCTCTTACATCTTTATTTCCGATCAGGATATAATTTACGGATGAAGGCATCATTCTGAAATAATCATTCTCAAAAATAAATTTATTTGTATATTGACTTTCTTTATCATTATATAATACTTCCAGGTCAGGTTTATCCCTGAATCGAAAAGAATAATAAAGCTCTTCACTATTTCCTGCAGACACATCGGTCTTCTTGACATAAAAAACCATGTTCTGATTTTTAAATATCGCCCTAAAATCCCCAAGGTTATGCTTCTCCACAACTTTATTATCAATACGGCTTATCATCTTATTCAACACATTGATGTCATTGGAGATCAGGACAAAATCAGCGTTTTCAGCAAGCAGGACTTTATTCGCAAAATTATATATATTGAATGAAGAATAATCATATTTTTTAAGATCGATCTTATTGGCAATGGCAAAATACTCCAGGCGTTCCAGAATGTTCTTGATCAGTTTCTTATTCTTCTTTTTTTCTATTAAATAAATATAATCTTTGACCAGGCTGTTATTTTGAAGCCATACCCCCAGCACCGCCTGTTCCGAAAATATTTCCAGCAGATCATTTAAGGTCAGCCCGATAATTAAAAAAGAGGCGTCAATTGAATTCAGGGTCCTGTCCAGGTCCTTGCCTTTGGAGGTCTGCTTGAATTTCTTCCAGAAATACGAATCCGTATATTCATCAAAGAATTCATCAAAAGAATTTAAATAAAGAACGAAAGAGACATCATCCGGTAAATACTGTACGGGATTGGATTCACTCTTGTCAGCCGGCAAAAGGAAAGTTATATTAAATAATAAGAAGACAGCGGTTAATATATATCTCATTCAGTTTTAGCTTTTTCAGGTTCCCCTATGGGTTTTTTCTCTTCAATATAATACTCGGGATAGACCCTCTTGATCAGTTCATCTTTAAGCTTACCGCTATACTTTCTCTCTATGGCATTGATCAGCAGCTCGCGATGCTTCTCCTTTAAATAACTGTAGGATTTAACACCTGAAAACGCATAATCATATCTTT
>JAHITG010000092.1 GCA_018817865.1 Spirochaetota bacterium | reverse complement strand
CCCATCACGATCATCAACAACAGGCATTATGATGATATTATTTCTGTTTTAAACAGGTATAAAAATGTAAACTGTGACAATGTCAGGAAGATCAACCAGCAGATGAACCGTTTTGAGATGTATTATGACAAGGACGGCCATTATTACAATTCTTTATGCTATTTTAATAATAAGCTGATCCCTTACCGCCTGATCAGACCTCATCTTGATTCAAATCTCATTATTGTCTCTTTTATTGCAGGGGATGATGTAGAACTTCAGACCTTGAAAAAAATGTCCCGGCAAAGCCGTTCCCTGATCTTCGGTGATATTCATAATTTTATCTATGACCCGCCGGTGCGGGGTGTAAAGAATTTCAAGCAGATCAAATTCTGGAAGGAATGGGTAGACTGTTTTGATATTATACAGGGCTCTTCTTTTGAGTGGGAGTTTCTATTGCGTAATTCTCAATTCCATAATGATATAAAGCACCTTCTTCAGTTCAGCTGTAAAGATATCCAGAAAAAATTCCTGCCCGTTGCAGAGTATATTTTAATGAAGAAACGGCCCCGGATCCTGATCATAACTGATGGGAAATACGGCGCTGTTGTCTTTTACAAGAAGAAAGGCAAGGTCATTGCTTTATATGAGTCAGCTATTCAGCACGGGAATATAAAAGGGATCACGGGATGCGGGGACAGCTTTTCCGGTGCTTTTCTGTATCAGTACTGCAGGACCGGAAGTGTAAGGAAAGCACTGCAGTTGGGAGCTCAGATATCCAGCTGGAAGACACAATTCCTGGGCTTATGGACAAAGAAACATTTTGATTTGCTGAGAAAAAGATTTTATCTTGACCTGAAATAGTCCTTTTCATGCTAAAATTTTATTTTTTATTTAATCATTTTTTCATATGGAGATCCCCGCTTTCCCCTTCGGTCCTTGAAATTTTTAAAAAAATTTCAGGGTGCGCACTCGCGGGGATGGTATTAATGGAATTATAAATCATTTTGATAGAATTATTAAAGTGATGAAAAAGATCAAGATAAGGAGAAGGATAGATCAGGATGAAAGGAGAATTAAGAGACAGGATCTTTAAGGGGTTGGGAGTATTTTCAATAAAATACTACTGGCTGATCCTTATTGCTGCATTGATCGTTACCGGTGTATTCGGCGGCCTGACAGAAAAATTAAAGCTGGAGATGAGCTGGCTCTCCATGGCTCCCCGGAAATCAGAGAGTGTCATGGAGTACAACAAGATCATACGGGAATTCGGTGATGCCAATCCGATCATCGTGACCATTAAAGGGGATGATCCTGAAAAGCTTAAAAAAGTTGCAAATGAGCTGGCCGATGAATATAAGCTCTTAAAGGATGATATCAAGGATGTTAATCTTAAAATGGACCGGAGGTTTATTAAAAAATACGGGCTGATGCTCCAGAAGACAAAGGAATTGAGGCGTTTTAAGGACCTGCTGGCTGATTTTAATCTGGACGGGTTCTATAAGAATCTGAATAATGATTTTGAAAAAGAGTATATAGAAGAATCAGAAGAATCCCTTGCCATGCAGGAGAAGAATGCCATGCAGGCATTTGATGCGTTAAAGGATATGCTTTCTTCCTACAGGTCATTTTTAAAGATGGAGCCTGCCGGTTCAAAAAATTTGACCGGCAGTATTGATAAATTCAGTCTGGGTGATGAGTATTTTATCTCCCGCGATAAAAGCATGATACTGATCTTTGTCCAGCAGTATGTCTCTATGACCGATATGGACAAGATCATCCCGGTAGTACGAAAGAGCGAGAAGGTGCTGGACAGGTTCAGGCAGAAGTATAAAGATATGGAATTCGGCCAGACCGGAATGGCGGTCATCTCCAGGGATGAGATGGATACCGGGACCCATGATACGGTCTTTAATCTTATTACGGCTGCTGTTGCCGTACTGGTACTGCTCTGGTTCTCTTTCAGGATGCTGGCTGCCCCGTTCCTGGCCATACTTACCCTGCTGCTGGGAATTATCTGGGACCTGGGAATTATTTATATTGTTTACGGCAGGCTGAACCTGATGACAGCCATGGTCGGGGTCATCCTTATCGGGTTGGGTATCGATTATGCCATTCATCTGATCACGGCTTATACACAGAACCGGTATCAGGGATTGCCTCAGAAAGAGGCCATGATCCAGACCTATCAGAAGACCGGCCCGGGATTATTAACAGGAGCATTGACCACGGCTGTCGCGTTTCTGGTCTTTATGATATCGGAGATCGAAGTGATGCAGGAGCTCGGATTTGCCATGGGCATCGGGATCATATGTACCTTTCTTTCGGCACTGGTGATCCTCCCTGCCTTGATCATTGCCAAAGAGAAGATCCAGAAGTTAATTAAGTATAAAAAACTTGAGAAAAAGATATCCATGGAGTATAATTTCTTAGGAGAGCTCGGCACGAAGATCATTAAAAGGCCGTATCTTATTTTAGGGACTGCTCTGCTTCTTACGGTTATATCCGTGATCGCTATTCCGAAACTTCACTTTATCTCTGATTTCAGGAAACTGGAAGCGGAAGGGCTGCTTTCTCTGGACCTTATAGATGAAATAAATGATAAGTTTGACATCTCTCCGGACCCTGTCCATATCATTACGGATGATATAAAAAAGCCGGCGTGCTTACGGAAAAATTGAACAAGCTGAACAGTGTCGGATTTGTCGACTCTATCTCCCTGTACCTTCCTGAT
>JAHITG010000091.1 GCA_018817865.1 Spirochaetota bacterium | reverse complement strand
TATTGCTAAAGTCCCTGTTCTGCACGATCTGTGCAATGGCCATTAAAGCGGTTAAATGAAAATTCCTTTCCTTTTTTGAACCGGCAAGAGAAAAAACTATTTTAACCGGCGGGATCTCTTTGCCGAAATCTATCCCCTCTTTAGAGCGAATTAATACTATATCAAATTTAAGTTTTCCCTCAATAATAATATGTGGAATTGCAAGGCCGTCATGTATGGAAGTAGTGGAATCCTGCTCCCTCTGATGAAGGAGGGTATGGAGTTTTTTAGGGGGAACTTTAAAATGGCTTGAAAAAGTTTTAGCCAGTAATGTAAACAACCCGTTTATATCCATCTTTTTATTAACGTCAATGATCGTTGCATTTTTTATGATCCTGTCGAACCTGTCCTCTACGATCTGGTCTCTTTCGATCAGGATCTCACGCAATTCATTCGAAAGGGTGGGAGAACTGATCTCTTTTGATGTAACCCGTTCCACGATATGTATGAGAGCAGACTCACGCAGGCTTCTGGATCTTGAATAAATGAAATACCAGAGAAGTGAAGTGAGAAAAAAGAGTGCTGTAATTAAGAGAGGTATCCGTCCCATATTTATTATCAGGATGATATATGCAATGATCCCTGCGATCTGAAGATATGGATAGCAAGGTGCTTTATAAACCGGTTTATATGAGATGATCTTACTCTCTCTCATTAATATGACCGAAATATTAACAAAAGAAAAAAGTATCAGCATCATGGTAGAAGCAACCTTTACAAGGCTCTCCAGATCAAAAAATATGATCACAAAGATCATGAACAGAGAAGTGATCAGGATCGAGATAACCGGCGTATTGAACCTGCTGCTGATCCTGGAAAAGAATGAGGGTAAAAGTTTATCTTTCGCCATGGCAAATGTAGCCCTTGAAGCTGACAGTATCCCCGCGTTAGCGGTTGTTACAAAGGCAAGCATGGCTGCCAAAGAGAAAAGCCAGAACCCGATGTTACCGGCTATTTTTAAACCGCTTAATGAAATGGGTGTAAGTGTATTATGAAATTCGGTTTTATCAAGTACTCCTATGGTTATGAATACAACAAGAACATATATCATGGTAACCACAAAAAAAGCGGAAAATATACCTTTTGTAATGCTCTTTCCGGGATCTTTGATCTCTGATCCCACTGAAGCGATCTTTGTAAGGCCTCCGAAAGAGATGAAGATCATACCTGTTACTGAAAATACAGACAGCCATCCGTACGGTTTGAATGGCACATATCGATGAACATCAATATGTCCAAAACCTAAAAAAATATATAAAAATAAAAGGCCCAGAAGACTGAACACCATGATATTTTGAAATCTTCCGCTTACTTTTACACTGAGAATGTTCAATATCATAAAAAAAAGAGTACATCCACTAGCGATCCATTTTACGGCTTCATAAGAAAAGGACGGGGAAAACAGTTTAATAAAAGCACCTATACCGATTAGGGCAAAAGCACTCTTTAAACTCAGCGAAAACCATGAGGCAAAACCGGCAAAACCCCCGAACACCGGCCCCAAGCTCCTCTGGGTAAAGAACTGTACACCGCCTGATCTGGGCATGGCCGTTGCCAGTTCAATTTGTGAAACCATTGCAGGCAGAATTAGAATAGCAGCAAAAATATAGGAAAGGATGATTGCCGGCCCTGCCTTTAAAAAAACAATTGCCGGAAGAATAAAGAGCCCTGAGCTGATCATAGATCCGCTGGCAAAACAGAAGATATCGACCACACCAAGCTCTTTTTTTAACTTCGCCTCACTTTTTTTCATTATTAAAGCCCCTTTGTAAAGTAAAAATGTCAAAGCATTTCAATATGAATAATAACCCGATTCGAAAACTATGTCAAGACTTTTTAAAAACTCTCAAAAGTGAAAAGACACGACCCTTTTTTCTTACTTTTAAAATTTATCAAACAGAACATTATTAATAATGTAATGGATAGTTTAAAAACAGCCTATTAAAAAAATAGTCTGTTTTTAAACTATATCTAATAGAACATTATTAATAATTGACAAAAAAAATTGTTTTATTATAATACCAGTATTATGACTAATATCATTACCAATTATAATTATGTGAATGTTACGAATGTAAAGGTAACGACTACTACTGTAAAAAAAACGAATATAATAAAGACTAATATACTCTCCCCCAGGCTTAAGGTTGACTGGGGATCTGTTTTCAATGTTATCATTTTCACGGTGATCCTGGCAGGTGGATTATTTTTATTGTTTAAAATCCTTCGTAAAAGGTTAAACAGTTCTCTAAAGAGACATAAAAATTTAACGGTCGATGCATGGATAAAAAAGTATAAAAAAAAACAGAATAATCTTAAAAAATAGATTATCAGCCTTCTATCTAAAAAGTTTCAATAGTCACTTCGACCCTTCTGTTTTTAGACCGCCCTGTAGACGATTGGTTTTCAGCTATGGGATCATCCTCCCCTTTTCCTATATAAACCACATCCCCCACTTGATTCTTAAGTTTTTTTAAGATATAATTTTTTACAGCCTTTGCCCTTTTTATAGACAATGTATCATTATATCTTTCCGCACCCATGTTGTCCGTATGGCCGATGATCTTTATGGATCTGATCCTGTTTTCATCAATATACTTTACTATAGAATCTAATACCGGATACTGACTCTTTTTTATATCCGCAGAATCAAAGCTGAAAGTAACGTTTGGAAAGATCCTTGATAAAGGTTCACCACTGGTTATTATGACCTCATTTGAGACAGATGTCTCATTGCAGGCTTTATCAAAAACAGTTAATTTGATCATACAGGTATCACCGGGTACTACAGCTTTTCCCATGTTATCTTTAAAATTCCATATTAGCGGAACGGGAATATCACCAATATCCTTTATAAAATAGTTATAATCTTTATTATCATGAATATTCAATTCCCATCTGTCGATCCCTGAGCTGTCAAAAGCAGCAGGAAAAAGCAGTAGACTGGACAGATCCTTTATATTTATCGAGTTATTGGTCAGATTTAATTCTATCTGAGGCGGGAGAGTGTCAATGGTTACACCGCCCTTTTTCTGGAGAATTGTATGATTTGAAACATAGGACGAAACACAATAATAAAATCCGTCGGGACAGGTGTTCAAGAAATCATCCTTACCATCCCATGTATAAAGAGTATTAGTATGATCCAGTTTAAGACCTCTTTGCAGGCGATTGCTCTGATCGATAATAAACAGGTATTTCTCCTTATCAGCAGTATCCTCTATTATAATGTCGATCGTATCGCATTGCCCGTCTTCATCAGGAGAAAAGTAACTTGACGGAAAGACAAGAGGGATCTCTTCTCTGTTTTCAATAAGGATCTCCTTATTAATAGAATTTACAAAGTCCTTCTCTTTGCTCAATTCATATTCTATCTTCCCTTCAAATGTATATTTTCCCGCAGCATGCTCTTTCGGAACAACTTTCCATGAGAAATGCTCTGTCTGATGAGGGTCAAGAGATTCTAATGATGCGCTTTGGCCGTCAATATATTCAAAATCATCATCTATATCTGATTTTATCGAGGCAACAATGTTTTTCAATGGTATCGAAGAATTATTATTTACATGAAGAGAAATAAAAAATGGCACTATACTGCTTTTCTCAGGCATGGACATGATCATATCAAAATTTTCAAAGACATACCTGTCAACCGTATAAAGCCCGTAATAAAAAGAATAACTTTTCTCTTCATATCGTATAAAAGGGAAAGAATTCCAGTAGAATGCAACGGCACTGTCCTGGATCTGAAGGATATTTCTTTTAAAAGAATCAGACTTTAATTCCTTTATGGCCCAGAGATTATCCCGAAACTCCTCCCAGTTCGCAATTGCTACTTTATCCGGCCACTTGTCTTCATCATCTTCAAAGCTTATCTGGACCTTAAAATCAGAATTTTCTTTTGAGTCTATAGCATACCAGTATCGCGGCAGTTCCTTTCTATTGATAAAATCATACCCCTTAATATCACCCTTTCCCGGCATAAAGAACGGCACATCATCATTCTCGCCAATGAGCGTATCCAGCGTGAACCTGAACCCGATGTCCATTCTTGATTTAGCTTCTGAAACAATTTTATAATATACTTTTAATGTATCCTTCTCCTTGCCGACACTGTATGGATTGTTCGTCAATACAAAGACCTGCTCTACCACGGCTTCCCAGATCTTCCATTTAGAATATATCCTGTCCTCACCGATCTTTTTCGGCTTTACCAGGAATTGGCCTTTTTCAGAACCGTAGACATGATTGCGGTCCTTTAATCTGATAGTTGCAAAAGAAGTGGAAGGGACCTTTTCATCAAATGTTATATATGTGTTTATAGGATTCAACGACCTTAGAATAAAATGTCCTTCCTCCATGTCTACCGACAATCTCAAATATTCGTTCTCTATCGTGACCTGGGGAACATCATCTCCGTATAGAGATGATGATACAAGCATCAGTAGAAGAGCATAAAAATACAGGTTGGTCTTTATACCGGTGATTAATGATCGTTGATTTAATTTCATTTAATATTATAAAAATATATTATTAAATTATAAATTTTCCACTTTTTCTTGTAAAATATATTAATTAATTTATTCGCAGAGAGTAAAAAGCTTATTATGAATTATTTTAGTACTCAAGAAGGGACTATACGATAATAGTTCAAAGAGTGGTGTTAATATTAAAATAATTTTCAACCAATGAGCTCGACAGCCCTTTCATGCTGGTTGGGAAATAGATCTAAAGGTACATGCTCCTTTCCTAATGCTTTGGAAACCATATAACGGGCACACTCGGTAAATGCATCCTTGCAGTGTTTTCTCTTGATCATATCCGCAACAGCCGGCATATTCGCCATTTTATCATTAAAAAAGGGGCATCCCTGAAGTGATGGACAATCAGCCATATATTCCTCCTCGCAAACATTCCAAGAATATTATATCTCATTTTTATTAAAATTCAATTTTTTTAGCAGAATTAGCCTGCTGCAATTCAGTAATATAAAAAAGTAGACATTAAAAATCTCAAAGGTACATTATTATTATAGGGAACACCCTAAATCAGGAGGGAATAATATGAAAATAATGATCATACTGTTGACAATATTCATTCTTAGTTCAGGACATCTTTCAGCAGGCAGGCTGGATGATCTTGAAAAAGAGCTTGATAATAAAATGGACCTGATCGAAAAAAAATTTGATGAAAAGAGCCGGAAGCTGGATGAACAGTTTGCCAATACTTTAAAGGATGAATGGTTCAATGTGAAATTCAAGGAAGGAAAACCATTCTTTGATAAACCAAAACCGGTCACCATTCCTCAGGCACCCAAACCAAAAACCGTTAAACCCGATGCGACTCCTGTTATCATCCCGGTACTCCCGCCTGAGCCTGTTGATGATAAAGAACCGCCGAAAACACCTCCTGTCATCGGGCCGACAGAAGAAGAGTACAATATTTATTTTGATTTTTTAGGTAAACCTGTCACGATCAGCCTTCCTAAAAAGGTCAAGACCCTCCGCCTTAACGCCGTGAAAAAGAATGAGATTGCTTCCTTCTGGCAGGAGGTAAGCACCTCTCCCCACGAAACTACCCTGACACAGCTGAAAGCATACTACCAGGATTTCCTTAAAAGTGACTGGGCCTTTCTTATGCTCCTGGAGACCATGGCAAAAGAGGTCTATCCTGAAGATGTGAACATGCAGAACCTGTATGTCTGGTTCTTACTCATTAAAACCGGATACCAGGCCAGAGTAGCTTATGATAATGAGAACATCTACCTCCTTCTTCCGTCCTCCACTATGGTTTACGGCAGGACTTA
>JAHITG010000010.1 GCA_018817865.1 Spirochaetota bacterium | reverse complement strand
TCAATTATGCTTAATATACTCAAAGCAAAGAAGGTGTTAAAAGAATTTCAAGAGCATATAGATTCTACAACATTGCCAACAACAACAGATGCAAAGTTTAACTGGGCATCAATGGCAGCTAATTGGAGGGACTTGCTTAGTGAGGAGACAAAGATTAAGTCTGTTCTTACAACAGATGAAACAGGGGATATTGTTGCTATAAGGCAGCTGGCTGAGAAAGGAGAGGATTATAGTGATGAAATGGAGGAGATAAGTTGAATAGTAAATATAGTTTGGAAGCTAGTGGTATGAGTTTTGGATTAATAAGAACATTTCCAGAATCTTTGGAGGGGTTCTTATTAGCTGAAGAATTAATGGTATTAAAATTAGCTATTGCAAATGTATATGCTCAATCTACAAGATGGTATTATTTAAAATTATATTCAATATATGGGTGTTCGTTTTATAAAACTAAACATATATTAGAAAGAATGAAATTATTTGGTTTTTTTAAAAAAAGAGAAAGTAGAGGGAAAGCTAAGTTTTTATGGGTTCTTGACCCTCATTTTGTATTAACAGTTGGTGAAGATTGTCTTGAGAAAATTAGAAGAATAAAATGCCACTATTAAAATATAAATTAGTTGGAAAAGAGTATTTAGACAGCCCTACTAAGCACCTGGCTATACCTGGACTTTCAGGAAGAGGAAAAGATATGTTTGGAGAGGGTTATATAACACAGAAGATAGGCAAGACAAAGGTTATAGACTTCCATAGTGTAGAGAGATTTGAAGGCTTCTTTTATGGAATACCGCAGACAGACGCAAAGCTAATTGAAAGAATGAATATGCTTTCGCATGGGATAATGAGACCAACAACATTTAACAACGAAATAATATTATTCTGCGGTAAAAGGCTGCTTAACATACACAAAAAGAGAGTGCCAAAGAACATAAGCATATTTACATTAGACAAAAATGATTTGACTAATGAAGAGCTGATTGACTTTTTAGGCAAGACAACTGCTGCAAAGGAATATGTAAATCTTATTTTGTATGCCAACAGGGACAAAGTTATGAACATAGATGATATGGAAAATCTGCTTATAGATATAATCCAAACACCAGGCAAAGACAGAGAGCCTTTGTATAAAGGGATGGTTGCAACAACCCTATCTATACTGTTGAGGAACATAGCTTTAATTAAATCCTCTGGGCTTTTTAGTGATGCCTTCCCTAAGTTAAATATAAAAAAACTTGTTGAGAACAAAAAAGTAATATCAACAATCAGCTGCTTTCTGCAGGTGTCGCATATTGAGAGGGCAATAGTTCTAAGCGTTGTGCTGAAAAAGATGATTAAATACAGGTATGAAAGCAATAAGAAGATACCTTTAACTTTATACATAAGAGAGATGCAGACTTTCTATAAGAAAGAATATGACAGCGAATATAGCTTGATAAGGGATATGATAAGGGATGTGCTTGAGCAGGGTAGGGACAGTCTTATAACATTAGTATGCAACTTCCAGATATTTAAGCAATTGCCATCAGATATTGCAAACCAGTTCAGTAGTGGTAAAGTGTTTAGCTTTGCACTGCCTTTGAAGGAAGGGGAGAAGCTGCTTAATTATGCACCAATACCAAAGATGTATCTTGCTAAACTGCAAATGTGCAGCAAAGGGCAGGGGATGTATGTTGTTAATGGTATGTTCAGGTATTTAATGGAAGTAATACCCACAAGGCATATGAAAAAGACAGAGGGCTTTGATGTATGGAATCATTTAGGTGCTGCTTATGGCTGGAATAATTATGAACATTTAGATTATGGGGGAATGTTTGGAGGTTAAGATGAAAAATATGATTGGAGAAATTGCTTTTATTGAAGTATTGTTAATTATATTAACAATGTTAGTAATATTGCTTTATGGGATAATATGGTATATATCAAAATAAAAATGCCAAAAAAGAAAACAAAAGAAGAAAAAAGACCCGATATGTTAGCTATTACTGTTAGGGGCAAGTTTGTTAATTTTAAAACTACTCTTGGAAAAAAGACATTTATAACACCCTTTGTCAATTTTAAGAAGTTAGTTACTGGTAGAAGAACTTGGATATATTGCCAGAAAGTAACTAAAAGAAATGGCAAGATGGTTATACACGATTCACCTAAGTATAACAAAAAATTAATATAACTATTATTAATTTAATATTAAACATAATAAGCAATAATTAAATGTTGTAATAACTGATTAAAGGTTTTAAGCAATAATTAATACTTTTAAGCGAAGATTTTCATAGTGAGATTAGGGGTAGAACTAGATAAAGAATTTAAAAGATATAAAAAAATAAGTATATAATAATA
>JAHITG010000090.1 GCA_018817865.1 Spirochaetota bacterium | reverse complement strand
TTGAAAGGGTATGCTCCTTATCCCCCGGGTTAATCCGTTCCGGAGAGTATCCTACATGGAAATCTTCTTTCCATTTATATCCTGAACATGCTTCAAGAATGGGCACACAGATGTCTTCAGTCACACCGGGATAAACCGTTGATTCATACACAACGATCGCTCCTTTCTGCAGATTCTCTCCAACGGTTTTGGATGCCATTTTAACAGGAGTAAGATCAGGCAATTTATGATAATCGATCGGGGTAGGGACCGTAACGATCACGATACAAGACTTTTTAATATCACTGCTTTTACTTGTTAAAGTCAGATTGGAAGATACCTTCTTCAAATCCTCCGGTTCAAGCTCCCGGGTCGAGTCTTTAAAATTCTTTAAAGCTTTGATCCGGTTTTCATTAATATCAAACCCGATAACCTTATATTTTTCAGCAAAAGCTGCGGCAAGAGGCAAGCCGACATATCCCAGGCCTACCACGCAGATACTTTCTTTATGTTCTTCTAATTTCTTTAACAACATAATGGCCTCTCCTCTATAATTTAACTTTCTTTACCCAGTCTTTATTCTCTTTATACCAGTCAAGTATCATTTCCAGGCCCTTTTCTATTTTTACTTTTGGTTTCCATCCCAATATCTTGTCAGCCTTCTCTATTTTAGCACAGGTCCGCAATATATCAGCCGGATGTCGAGTATGATTCCTGATCTTTGCCTTTTTATTCAGGGTATCCTCTATCACCCGAATCACAGAATTTATTTTTACGGGATTATCATTTCCTAAATTCACAATATCATATCCTTTGAAATTGATCCCCTTAAAGATCGCTTCAACAATATCATCTACATATGTAAAGTCACGCTCCTGGCTCCCGTCTCCATAGAGCATCAATTCCTTCTCTTCATCGATCCATCTTATAAACCGGAAAACGCTCATATCCGGCCGTCCGAATGTTCCGTAAACCGTAAAGAACCGGAATATCAGTATATTCAATTTATCCAGATAATGATATGTGTAACACAATTCTTCGGAAGCTTTTTTGGAAGCAGCATACTGCGAAACAGGATGATCGACCCTGTCGCTCTCATTAAAGGGAACCTTATTATCCCCATATACGGAAGAGGTGGAAGCCTGGATCAAAAGAGCTTCCGGCTGAAACCTTTTCAGTCCCTCCAGTATATTCAATACTCCTACTGTATTGGTTTCATAATAGAGCCATGGATTTATTATGCTGTTTCTCACACCTGCCCTGGCAGCAAGATTCACAACTGCATGATAATCATCCTTCTTCAGGAAATCCTCAACTTTTTTCTTGAAACGGATATCCAGTTTTTGAAATCTGAAAGAGTCATTAAAATTGTTCTTCAGATACTCCAGCCTTTTTCTTTTTATAAACGGATCATAATGATCATTAATATCATCGATCCCCGTGACCTGAAATCCTTCCTTAATAAGCCGGATAACCGTATGAAATCCGATGAATCCTGCTGCTCCTGTTATTAATACCTTTTTCATGATTTTTTCCTTTTTTATAACATTTTGAATACATTGATATAGTTTTTCTTGTTAATGAACACTCTTTCACAATTGATAACCAGGACACCCTCAACATTGATCTGTTTATCCCCATTCTCCATTATCCTGTATTTCAGTTTTAATTCCTGTGCAGCCCATATGGCGATCTCGCTTATCTCGTTATCACCAAGTATGACAAGGGAATTCAGGTCAGAAGAGTACTTTTTCATGATCTCTGACTGGATCTTATCCCTGATCTTAACAATATCTTTTACGGTTCTTTCAAAATAATGATATGTTCTGTAACTCTTTTCGATCAGAGCCTTTGGTGTCAAATGATACAGGATCCTTTTCTTATCCATATTTTTGATCTTGACAAAACCTTTTTTAACCAGTCTTCTGATGATGATGTTGGTCAGTCCTAAAGATATACCTGCTTTCTTGGCAATATGCCTCTGTGTAAGCCTGTTATCTTCATTTAAGATATCGATCACCTTATACTCACTGTCATCTAATTTTTTAATATGTTCCATAGTTGATCTGATCTGTAATATATCGACCTATCACAGATACTCCTCCCTGTAAAATTTATAAAATATTTTTATTTTTATTGCTGAAAAATTCTTATACAGCAGATGATCCTAAAGCTTAAATAAAATCTACTGTCATCATTTTACCTAATTTATTAAAAAGCACGTTATATTTTGTCAGTTTACATTCCGGGCAATTTGCTTTACAGAACTCCGGATCGATCACTTTAAGGATCTGCTCTTTTCTCTCTTTACCGAGCCATATTTCTTTAAAAGTATTTTTATAGAGGTTTCCGATCGGTTTCCAGTTCGGATGAATATTCAGCCTGCCGCATAAGTAGACATCACCGTCAGCCGTAATCACGGAATTCAGGCTATGGGCAATACAGGGGCAATTCGCATTTCCCTTGATCCTGTTCTCATTCATGGCATCTGTCAGTACAGAAAATTTTTCATTACTGTATTTTAAAAGATACTCCAGATCATCTTTGACGGAGAGTTCGGGATGATCGATCACCGGCCGGAATTGAATATAATTCACATCTAAACTTCTTAAAGTCATAACCAGGCTGTCGAGGTTATCAATATTATCTCTGGTTACAACATATCCTATTCCACAGACCGCATTATGATCAGCAATAATGTGTGCATTCTCCAATACCTGATTAAATTTATCTATGCCTTTTAATTTCTTATAATTATCCTTACTGCAGGCATCCAGGCTGATCCGTATCCATGAAAAATGATCAATGATATCTTTATAAGGGAGTAAGACACCATTGGTAAAAAGCCCGATAGACATGCCCTGATCATGAATATATTGGACAACATCATTGAATTTTTCATATAAGGTCGGCTCACCGCCCCCCTCGATCACGACTCCCTTACATCCGTTCTCTTTCAGATCATCGATCAACTGCTTCAGTACTTTAAAATCCAGATCCACCATGGCTTTCTTGCGGATCCCGGCATCACTGCACCACCCGCAATTGAGGTTGCATCTGTTGGTCAATGATAACTCCACACTTACCGGATAGCTGGTATCCATCTTCTCCTGATCTATATTGATCCTGTTAAAGATCTCGATCTTATCCGGGAAGAGCATGATCTTCTCCAGCCCGATTTCCTTGACCGGTGCTATAGCCTGACTGGCAAGATGGACCAGCCTGGGATGAGCATCCAGGAACTTAATTATCTTTAAATAATCAGTATTATCCTCAACTTCAAGGATCTGCTCCAGTAATACCATATCATTTTCAACAGCCATATTTACTCTGTATTTTGGCCGTATGGTTTTATAGTTTTTTACATATATTTCATCCTTATTTAATATTTCTTTTAAATAACTGATTCCTACTTTACGAGCATAGCCTTTTTCCTCTTTACTTATTTTTTCAACTGCTCTAAAAGCAACCACTTCACAGCCCAGGCCAAGTATCAGTCCTTTATAATGTTCATAATAACTGTACAGAACATTTTTCTTTAAATGTTCATCTACAAGCGTATCGATTTCACAAGGGGAAATTAACGGAGAACTACCACTGATCCTGACATAAAGATCGGCTCTGCCGGCCAAAGCAGCATTATAAAATCTGCCGATCAAATCATCATATGCTTTTCTGCTGACTTTTATAGAATTTTTCTTAGCCCAATCTACTAAAATATCATCCTGTTTTTGATCGGATGTAGATAAAACAATATCCGAAATCCTGTCAGATCGTATTAATCTCTCTAAAATAATATCTAATATTGATTTTTCTTTTACCAGCAGATCATATCTGTTTGGGAAATGATTTGATATCCTGCTGGCTTCAATTACTGCCGTGATCTTCATATTTTTATGATCTTTCATTATACTTTTTTATCCCAAATATATATTAATATGTGATCTTTTTCTGGAGCAGGTCCCGGTTCAATTCAATATCGGCTAATACCTTTGCAATCTTTTCTCCTGAACCGCCTTCTCCATAAGGATTTAGGCAATTTTTACACTCTTCTCTAAAGGATTCATCAAAAAGACTTTTTTTAATAGCTTTTAGTATCTCATCTTTATCATAGGAAGCATCGATCACATTAGTAGAGCGTAGTCTTCCTTCCTGCCTGGTCCCGATATTCACAAAAGGCGACCCGAAAGCCGGTGTCTCCTTTATACCGCTGGATGAATTACCCACACAGACCCCTGTCCCTGCCTTCCCGCAGATATTGAGGAAACCGTGGTAGACCGAACGGCCGAGATGATCATAAAAGAACAAATTCGGTATTTTTCTCTCCTCCAGTTTTTTCAGTTCATCGATGATACGCCTGCCCCCGGCATCATTATTCGGATAAGTAATAATGACCTGGATGCCTTCTTCTGCACAGGATATCAGGGCTTCCAGGGAAGGCCTGATCTGTTCTTCGATCTTATCCAGTTCTGTTGTAATGGAATGCTGTGTAAACAAAACAATCGGTTTTGCAGGATCAATATGGAATCTCTCCTTGATCTCATCCAATGAAGTATACTTTCCCGCTTTGATTAGATCGATCACCGGAAAACCCGTATTAAAGATCCTCCATCTCTCCTCTCCCAGTTTTGCGATCCGGTCTGCTGCCTCCTGATTGGTTGTAAAATGAAGATGAGCCAGTTTACTCATGGCATGCCTGACATAATCATCCAGGGCACCGCCGCTGGTCACATCTCCGCCTTCGATATGAGCTACGGGAATACCCATCTGATTCCCGGCAATTACAGCGGCCAAGCCTTCGAAACGGTCGGCATAGACTACCAGAAAATCGGGTTTTAAAGAATTTAATTCCTTACTTAAATTAAGAATAATATGGCCTACGGCCTGAGTCGTGGAAAAGAGGTCATCAGCCTTTACTTCTGCTTTCACCTCTTTATAGACCTGAAACCCATCTTTTTCTATCTCTTTTTTTGTATACCCGAATTTTTCATCCAGATGAGCACCGGAGACCAGCAGATAATAATCAAGACCCGGATGAGCGACGATCGCCTTTATAATAGGATACTGAAGGCCATATTCTGCCCTGTTCCCGGTAAAGATCGCAATTTTCCTTTTTTTCATCTTTATTTAACAGCTCCTTAATAAATTTACTTAAACCATCTCACTGATCCCTTCTTCAAGAGTATAGGAAGGAGACCAGTTAAATTCATTCTTTATATTATCGAACCGGACAAGCAGACGAGAACCCTTTGATAGTGATCCTTTCGATAATACCGGAACACTCTCTTCTTTATTCATCTTTTTAGCAATGATCTTTATAAGGTCATACATGGATGTTCCTCTTGTTGTCCCGATGTTGTATACAGTCTCTTTTGTTCTGTTCGTGATAACATGCATAAAAGCCCTGACAACATCTTTAATAAAGACAAAATCGCGGATACTCTGATATTCTCTCAAAGCTATGCGGTTCTCCTGTAACTGTTCTATGATCGTCATAATAACAGTATCCCTGTTCATTCCCGGCCCGTAAACATTACTCAGCCGTAATATAACAGGATCAATGCTCTTCTCTTTACAAAAGGTTATCAAGTCCTCTTCTGCTGCTGCTTTATTTCGAGTATATTCACCTTCCGGGTCGATCCGGTCATTCTCTGTAACAGGCCCGGTATTTTTCGTACCGTAAACCAGTGCAGAAGAACTAAAGACTATTTTTTGAAGAGGTTGATGCTTATGAACAAATGTATAAAACTGTTTAAAGGCTAATACATTAATATTATAAGCTAATTCTTTATCCTGCTCACAGACAGCCTTGTCATTGATCGCGGCCAGATGAACCAGTACTATAGGGTCATCTTTACTATTTTGAAGATAATCTGAAAGCTTACTATATTCATCCTTATTGGATAGGTCAATCTCCAGTTTTTCAATAGAATCAGAAGCATTCTTAGAACTGATCTTTTGATCAATACCTAATACTCTCATGTTATCTTTTTCTAAAGAGTCGATCAGGTTCTTCCCGATGAAACCCTCACAGCCCGTTATTATGATCAAAG
>JAHITG010000089.1 GCA_018817865.1 Spirochaetota bacterium | reverse complement strand
TTTCTGTCTGGCTTTTGTCCATTTTTTCAGATGCGCAAGCTTTGCATTCAGTATATTCGCCTGCAGGGCATCAAGCCTGAAATTAAATCCTTCCATTATATGCACATACTTCTTTTCCCGGCCGTGATCCACATATAATCTCATGAATTTAGCCAGGGACGGATCATTCGTGATGACGGCACCGCCATCACCATAACATCCCAGGTTCTTGCCCGGGAAGAAACTGAAAGAACCAATGTCTCCTATAGTACCGGCCGATTTTCCCTTATAGGTCGCAATATGTGCCTGGGCGCAATCTTCTATTATTTTTATTTTGTGTTTTCGGGCAATGGCCTTGATCCTGTCCATCTGAGCGATCTGTCCGAAGAGCTGGACCACAATGATCGCCTTGGTCATTTTTGTAATGGCTTTTTCGATCTTTGAAGGGTCCATATTAAAAGATCTTTCATCTACATCCACCAGTTTGATCTTGCCTCCGGCCAGTGTGATCGCCTCTGTTGTAGCGATAAAAGTATTGGGTACAGTGATCACCTCATCATTCTGTCCGATACCCAGGGCTTTGAGGGCTACCACCAGAGAGGATGTGCCGTTACTCGTCCCGATACAGTATTTAATTTTATTTAATCGCGCAAAACTCTCCTCAAAGCGGGTAAGATAGGATCCGTTAATAAATGCAGTATTTTCAATCACCTCTTTTATGGACATGTCAATATCTTTTTGTATGGACCGGTATTGTGCTTTTAGATCAACCATCAGGATCTTCATATATATTTTCTCCTTAATTGCATCATTTATATTATAAAAAAATCACCTTTTTCTTTTCGATGGACTGATAGATGGCCTCGATCAGCCTCGTGGTTTTCAGCTCTTCTAACCCATCGGATATGGGTTTTGATTTGTGATCCAGGACCTGCTTTACATTCTTAAAGTATTCGATATGCGGATAAGCAAATATCTTCGGGTTCTCCGAGTATTTTTTAATGATCATCTCGTCTTCCTTTCTTTTTTCTTTAAAATCCCACAGCTTGATCTTTTCACCGGTATACCCGCCGAGGATCACGGTTCCTTTTGAGCCCATTACCATCAGTGTCCCTTCCAGATTATTGGGATTAGCACAGGTGGTAGCTTCAATGATCCCGTATGCTTTATTGCTGAATTCCATAAGTACAACAGCCAGATCTTCTGCCTCGATCTTGTGAAGGACCGTTCTGGCTTTTGCCGAGACACTGGCTACACTTCCTATCAGCCATTGCAGAAGGTCAATGTGATGGGAGGCCTGGTTCATCAGTACTCCGCCATCCATATCACGGGTTCCGCGCCATTTAGCGGAACTGTAATAACCCTGATCCCTATGCCAGTATACGGAGGTCTTGGCATAAAATATTTTTCCGAATCTCTTTTGCCGGATAGCCTTCTTTAAAGCCATGACAGGAAGGTTGTACCTGTTCTGCCGGACAACAAAGAGTTTAACCTTGTTCTTCTTTGCTGCTTCTATGGCCATGATCCCGTTTCTGGTATAGAGGGCCAGAGGTTTCTCAACAATGATGTTCTTTTTTTTATTGGCTGCCCGGATGACCATGTCCGGATGGAGCCCGCTTGGCGTGCAGATATCCACGATATGTACTTTATTGTCATTTAAGAGGTCCTGGTAGTCATGATAGGTTACAATATTATTCGGTAGGGTTGCACGCTTAAGCTGTTTCTTGTTTTTATCGCAGACGGCATATATTGTTAATCCCTTCACCTGCTGAATGGCTGTAATATGTTTTTGTGAGATCTTTCCCAGGCCGACAATACCGATGTTCTGCATAAAGCTGCTCCTTCAATAAACATATAATCAAGCAGTCGATTTGATTAACTATTTTAACACACCTAAAGGTGTGTTTTTACATAAATCGACTGCTTGAATAGTTATTTTAAATAGTTGTCATGCCACATTTGAAAAGCCATCAGGGTCCAGAGTTGTTTCCTGTTGTCTTTCCTGCCTTCCAGATGCTGTTTCAATAATTTATGAATAATAGTATAATCGAATATATTATCGTTTCTTATTTTTTTTTCATTAAAAAGTTTAAAGGTGAGATCTTTTAGCTCTGATTTGATCCATTTTCCAACTGGAATACCGAATCCCTTCTTGGGCCGGTTAATGATCTTTGAGGGAAGATAGGGCTTCATGCTCTTTTTCAGGAGATATTTGGTCTGAAAAAAGTTCAGTTTATATTTTAAAGGGAGAGAGTATACGAATTCCACTATCCTGTGATCGAGCAGGGGTACCCGTACTTCCAGTGAATTGGCCATGCTGGCCCGGTCTACTTTGACCAGGATATCATTCTGGAGATACAGCTTCAGGTCCAGGTAGAGTATCTGCTCCAGTACATCATCTCCTTTCCATTCTTTCAGGGTTTGATAGACAATATCAAATAAATTATAATCCTTGAGGTCTTTCATCACATCTTCCGACAATAACCCGGGGATTTCCTTTTCATTAAAAGATCCCAGCCAGATGAAATTCCGGAGGACTGGCGGATAATCGATACCGCTTACGAATTTTTTTGCTTTAAAATCAAAGCTGAAATTCTTCAGGGATACCGGAAGGTTATTCACCTGTCTGGAGATGGCTTTCCTAATGATCTCCGGGAGCCTGGAATAAATTAATGCAAATTTATGGGCAGGATAGGTAGGATACCCGGCTAACAGCTCATCTCCGCCATCACCGCCGAGAGCCACCGTGATCTTTTTACGGGCAAAATTTGAAAGCATAAAGGTAGGCAGAATAGAGGCATCACCAAAAGGTTCATCAAGATATTTGAAGACCGACGGGATCAGTTGGAGCATTTTATCTATGGTGAACATTTTATGGCTGTGATCGATATTGAATTTATCCGTAATTATCTTTATATATTCCGACTCATCAAAGGAAGGATCATCGAATCCGATGGAGAATGTTTTAAGCCGGTTGCCGAGGTGTCGCTGTGCAAAAAGTGAGAGGGTGGATGAATCGATCCCTCCGCTTAAAAAGACCCCTAAAGGCACATCACTTATCAGCCTTATCTTTACTGCATCATCGAGAAGCCCGGTAAAATGTTCTTTCACCTCCCGGAAATTCGAATATTTTTTATTTTTATTTGGTACCTCCCAGTATTTTTTTATGATCAACTGATCTTTCTTGAAAACGAGAAAATGTCCGGGGAGTAATTTATGGATATTTTTAAATATGGAGAGGGGGGCCGGGACATACTCCATCAGGAGGTAATTGGCAAGGGCTTTCGGCTCCAGTCTTTTACTGATAAAATCCAGTTCCAGCAGGGATTTTACTTCCGAAGCAAAAGCGAAATTTTTTCTGTCAAAATAGTAATAGAGGGGCTTAATGCCGATCCGGTCCCTGGCAATGAATAATTCTTTCTTCTTTTTATCATATATGGCAAAGGAGAACATGCCGTTGAGGCGGGGGAGCATCTCTTTACCATATTCTTCATACATGTGGACGAGGACTTCTGTATCGGAATTGGTATAAAATTTATGTTTTTTTTCAATGAGCTCAGTTCGCAGATGCGGGAAATTATAGATCTCACCGTTTAAAACCACCACAAGATTTTTATCTTCACTGTAAACAGGCTGTGACCCGGTCACGAGGTCGATAATATTGAGACGTGCGATCCCGAAGGTGAAATTGTTGTGGAAGAATGTCCCTTTTTCATCAGGCCCTCTTTTGTGCAGGTGATCCAGCATCAGGGAGATCTTTTTTTTAATATAAGAAGACCTGTTTAAACTATCAACAAAACCTGCAATTCCGCACATGTGGTTACCTTATATTGATCTTTTTTTCTATTAACAGGTGAGGGTCTTTTCGCACTTCAAAGTAAGTCCGTATCTCGATTTCGGCCAGAACTCCGAAGAGGATGAACTGAAATCCTATGATGAAGAGCATGACAGCAAGGGTCATTAAAGGATTTTTATGGGCCCATATCCTGTAGAAAAATTTCTGTATTAAAACAAGGATCGAAAGAATAAATCCCAGCCCGATGACCAGAAGTCCCGTGCCTCCGAAAAAGTAGATCGGCTTGGAATAATAGCTCTTGATGAATTTAACTACTAAAAGATCGAGAATGACCTTGAAGATACGGAAGAGGCCGTATTTACTCTTCCCGTATTTTCTCGGATGATGGTTCACCTTGACCTCTGTGATCCTGGCTCCCTCCATCTTTGCATAGATGGGAATAAATCGATGCATCTCTCCATACAGTTTAATATTTTTGATATACTCTTTCCTGTAAGCTTTTAAGGTGCATCCGTAATCCTTCAGCTTTACTCCGCTTATAATGGAAATGATAAAATTCGCTGTTTTAGAGGGCATTATCCGTGTAAAGAAGGCGTCCTTTCTCCTGAATCGCCATCCGCTGACCACATCAAATCCTTCCTTTTCGATCTTATATATCAGTTTGGGTATATCTTCAGGATCATTCTGCAGGTCGGAATCCATTAGAATGATTATATCTCCTTTGGCAAATTTTACCCCGGTGCTGATGGCAAAGGTCTGCCCCTGATTCTGTTTTAATTTTATTGATTTTATTTTTGGGGATCTTTTCGAGATCCCGGAAAGATTTTTAAATGTATTATCAGTACTGCCGTCAT
>JAHITG010000088.1 GCA_018817865.1 Spirochaetota bacterium | reverse complement strand
TTAAATTATAGTTAAAATTTTCTGCAACTTCCAATATTTTCTGTTTTGTATTAAAATTAATTTTATTATCTTTATCATTAAGCGCCCGTGAAACCGTTGCGATCGACACACCCGCTGCCTTAGCAATATCATCCAGTCTTATTTTCATAAATCTTACATCCTCTGAAAAGAATCTGGCCTGTTCTTAAGAGAAAAACATATTCTGATTATATCAATAAAAAAGACAGGGTCATCTGCCGTGCTAATTTGCCGGGAATGCGTAAGAGAGAGTTATCCGGTTCTCTGTTCCCCAGGGACGAAAAAACAGATCATAACCCGCATACCAGTTATGAAATCCTATCAAGGCACCTGCTTTAATGCCGTTCGTTTCATCAATTGTCTCGGAATAGTAATAGCCCGCGCCTATCTTAAAATCGATCCTGCTCTGGCCGACATGGAACTGGTCCGAATATCTGACAGAACCGCCAATCTCCATCTCTTCGGTTTCATCCATTTTTAATCCGGCTCCATATTCCAGAGATCTTTGTCCACCGAGTTTTGTATCGAAAACAAGGCCTGAACCGACTCCTACAGGCTGTATTTCATCCCATAGGACCGAATAGACATTCAATACGGTTACACCGAAATTGAGTGAAGTCTGCTTAAAAAGACTGAACTTCATTCCGCCGGCCAGGTCAAAACCGTAACCCGTATTGCTGTCTTCTATTTTTTCACTGACAATGTTTATCCTTGTACCGATATGGAACGTATCATTCAGCTTCCACCCCACAACACCTGAAAAAGCCATATCGGATGCTGTTATTGATTCTGTTTCCGTGCCTGCCGCGTCATATCCCTGAACAGACCCGGTGGTTAAATACTTGAAGACACCGCCCCAGCCGAGCTTATCGCTGAAGGGAGTCCTGCCTACATACGAGGCCGAGAAATAATTCATGTCCAGTCCCATGATCCCTGCAGAAACACCTATGGTGTGTTTATCCGACAGGGCATAGGCCGGATTATATGCCAGTGACTCAAGTGATACTGATTTTCCGTAGCAGGCCAGGTTAAAGCCTGCATCATAGGCAATGGTATTCAGGTCCATGATACTGCTTGTTGCCCCTGACGCAGAAACAAATACAGGAGTGCCTATAATTAAAATCAATAAAAATATTATTCTTTTAATCATATCTGTTCTCCTTTATGGCTTTATTTTGAAATAATTATTTTTTTATAATCCGAAGTAACCGTACTGCCGTCAGCATATTTCAGTTCAACCCTGTACGGATATACGCCCGGCATGATCTTATAACCCCGGCTGTTCTTCAGATCCCATTCCGCGCTTCCTGAAGATGCGGATCCCGTGTATACGTTCCTGCTGATCACCTCATTTCCGCGGATATCCCAGATGGTTAAATTAACTGACTCCAGTGTCTTCTGTGAATTAAAACCGTATTTTAAAGCAAGCGTACTGTCTCTCGTGCAGGGGATGGGATATGCTTTCACCTCTCCCTCCTGCAACACACTCGATTCCTCTCTCCCTATAGTTATTGTTCTTGTAAGGCTCCACGGCCCTGCATTTCCGGCATTGTCATTTGCCCTCACCCGCCAGTAGTATTTTCCGTTATTCAGGGCAGTTGTACTTGAAAGTGCTGCAGTCGTGCCTGTAAATGACAGAGCAATAAAGTCCGGGCTGGAAGCCACCTCGATCGTATAGTCATCTATTCCCAGGGTACCGCCTGTCACGCTGTTCCAGGTAAATTCAATACTGTTCACCTCACTGCTTCCGCTATCCGCCGGGGTCAGCAAAGTGACCTGCGGGGGCTGGTTCGTGGTCTCGGTCGCTCCCATATCGATCCTGGACCCTCCTTTCGCAGGCACGGTATCATCGGGTGCTCCCGTATTGATACAGGGGCTGTATGAAGGAGAGAGGTACAGGAAGAAGGAAGAGCTGGGGTCAGTTGATTGAAAAGAAGCATTTGATTGGATCTCTGTAGCATCAGGACTGCTATTATCATATTGATAGTTAGCAACATTATTTCCATAAGAGCTATTATAAGTATGCACAAGATAAGGACTTGGATTATTAACTACTCGTATCCCCTGGTCACTATTGCTTTGTGAAATACAATTTCGCAAAGTGCAGGACGTAGTATTGTCATTATTAAAAATAATCCCCCTGCCGCCATTTTTAAAAAAAGTATTGTTTATAAATGTTGACTTGTTAGAATCTTCATCGATACGTATACCATCTTGTTGATTTTGATATATTAAATTTCTTAATATCAGAGTATTAGGGGAATTCTTGAAATAAATCCCACATCTCCGGTAATCCTGATCACCTGTTGTGCCATTATTATGTATGTTATTAGTTTCGATTCTATTATTTGCAGTATCACCGCCACCATCATCAACCATATTAATCCCATTCCAACCATTATTATATATGTTATTACATAATATCTGATTATTGTCTGAGCTATTTTGTATATAAATTCCATGATAAGTACCATTATGAATCTTATTACTCCGTATAACACAATTGTCTGCATTATTCATTCTTATATTGCACCGATAATCCCCATCTCCACCCGTAATATAACAAATTGTATTATTCTCTAAAGTACACTTGGTTGTATCTTCTAAAAGTACATTATAATATTTTTTATTGGTACCGATTATATTATTCCTGATTACGGTATAATCACAAATACCTCCATTTCCTATTAAAACTATCCCGCCATTCCAATCAATATTGTCATCATTATTCCTGTAAATCTGATTCCCTTCAATAATATTGTAATCCGAATTATTTTCTATCTTGATTCCGGATAGCTTATTAAAAAAAACTCTACTGTTTAAGATTTGATTATAATGGGAATTTGATTTTATCATGATCCCTTCTAATTTATTGCCATCGATATTATCACCGACTACACACCCAATAATTTTAGTTCTCTCGGATTTCCAGATTGAAATTCCACACCCGTTAATTGCCTGATATATTCTGCAGTTTGTAACCATACAATTAGTGCTTTGTTCAAATAAAATATTTTCATGGTCTAAAGATGCATTCATATACATATCTGCAATCTTGATCCATTTCCTTCCTTTGAAATTAAAATTGTACCACCGCGCACCATTGCCATCGATATGAGTATTATTTATTCCGGCACCACGAATAGTAAAATAATTATCTGCACTGCCATTATCATCATCACAACCGGCAATAGACCCGGTCCCAAGCTTTATTTCATTATTTATACCGTCATAAAGACCCGTATCGACATAAACTATATCACCGCCGACCAATGTATATTGAGTAAAAATAGAAATTATATTTCTTTTAGGCAGATCTGAAGCTAATCCACTATTTATATCGTTACCGGTAGCACTAAGGGTAAAAACATCACCAACATTACTGTCATCATCAACATAATATGAAGTGCAGAATCCGGTTGAAATCCCTGATATAAAAATAACAGCTATAATACAACATTTAAAATATTTATTCCTGCATGCCCCCATTAATCATTCCTTACCTCTTATTTTATGATATGATCTATATAAAAATATAAACTATTTTTAAATAACTCCCCTAAAGGCGCCATGGATAAAATAGCTATTAAAGATAGGTAAGGGAAAATAAATTTTATTTAGTCTTTAAAAGAAACTCATTTACCCTGTTTTCAATAACTGAGCAAACATTATCCGGGTTCTTGTTCTGGAACCATATTTTATCAAGTTCCGGCTGTAAAATATTTATATTAATTTCACTACCTGCCCCAAAATCATCAAACTCAAAAGTATGCCCGTATTTGATCTGGTCTAAAAATACTTTTGAATTTTCAGGAGGAGCTTTAGGATTAAGGAAACATTCAGAATAAGCAATCGATTTTCTTGTTGGTATTGACACTCCTAATTCTGAATAAATTTTTTGGGCTTCAGGGCCGACAATAAATTTTACAAACTCATAAGCCTCCTCAGGATGTCTGGTTTTGGAATACATACAGGGGCCGGAGCCTACAATTCCTGTAGCTCTTTTTTTCCCTTTAGGCAGCAGTGCCACATCCCAGCGAAAATTACTCTGCCGGAATTCTGCACCCACCCATACACCACTGATATACATGGCAATTCTTCCTGTCATAAAGTTCTGGTTCAATTCACTGTATTTTACAGACTGGGGATTAATGGCAACCTTATATCTGTTTAATAAATCATTAAGAAATCCGATGGCTTCTATCGTTTTCTTATCTGACATTATACATCTGTTTTTTTCTTTGTTAAATAACCTGCTTTCGTTCTGATAAATAACTATTAACCAGAATCTCGGATCCCATGTAATAGCATATTGATCAATTACG
>JAHITG010000087.1 GCA_018817865.1 Spirochaetota bacterium | reverse complement strand
TGTAATTGATGCTAAAAAAGAAGGCTTGATAAGTGATAGAACCGAACCTATTTATGTTTACAGGGGAGCGATGAAAATGACAAAAGAACTTAAAATGGAACTGGTTCAGCGAATGGCGAAGGAGGATAAGATAATTTATTTTGTTAATAAAGATGATATACTCTCCAGGATCGTTCCCAGGATCTTAAACCTTCCCTTTGTTTATGAAACATATAAACCCTATATACTGGCTATTGCTGAATATAACAGGCTTCAGCACAGTGACCTTTTGGTCTGGGGTCAGCCTCTGTTCCTGCCGTATTTTAAAGTAGACAGCAATACTACCAGAAGTGAACTGGCCCAGGATCTGTTTGGTGCTGAAGATAAAAAGGAGAGGGTCATAATTTATAAAAAAAGAGGCGTTGAAAATATTACACCTGAAGATAAACTGATAATACTCGATACGGATTATTTAAGAACAGGCGATTCTGCCTTTTTAGAAGTAAAATATCCAAGATAAAAATAAAGTTTGAAGTATAATAATAAAATAGAATTATTTAATTGAAATTTAAATCACAAATATTATATTTAATATAGCACCGATTCGGCTGAAAGGTAGGAGTAATGAATAGAAAAAAAATCATTCTTTCTTCAATTTCAAGTGTATTTATTTTCTTTTTATTAATGAGTTCTCCCTTAACGGGTGAGAATAATATTTTTAGCGATCGTTATAGCGCAAGAGCTATTGCTATCGGGAATGTTTTTACTCCCCTGGCTGATGATTCTTCAGCTGTTTTTTATAATCCTGCCGGAGTGGGACAGTTTTACGAAAAATCTTCCTTTAACAGCATGTATGCAGATGTTCATAACCTTGGCTTGATAAAGAGTTTTGTTTTATCCGGTGCCGTAAAGTTTAAAGAGGATATTGGAATGGGTGGAGGATGGGTCTATGAGCGTGTTAATTTAGAACCTGAGATATGGGGACAGCACAGACTCTTTTATTCACTTTCATATGAATTAATAGATTCAATATATGTCGGGGCTTCACCCAAGCTGCTGATCATCACAACAGATTTTCCCGGTTATGAGAATGTTCTGGGATACGGGATAAATTTTGGATTTCTGGTCACTTCTGAGAGTTGGGATGTGGCATTGCTTAAGGACAATGATATTGGTATAAATGCAGGAGTTTTAGTAGAGGATGTCTTTACAAGAATAGAATGGCAGAAGGAATACGATGAAAAAGTGCCTTATCATATAACACTCGGTTTTAATCTGGATTATGATGAGAAAATAAATGCGGGGATACATTTTAAGACCTTAAAAGAGAATATTACTACATTCGGTTTAGGATGTGAATTATACCTGTTGAGCATGATCGGTTATGATTTTGGGCCCAAGTTGAAGATAGAGGATATTGTTCTTAGAGCCGGGATGGAGACTGAGAATATCGTATCAAGCGGTACTTTTATTTCAGGCGGGTTTGGCATCATCTCCGAAAAATTCTCTTTTGATTATGCAATACTGTATCAGGCAGATTATTTTGCCGCTACTCATTATTTTTCCTTGAATTTTACAAAATAAAACGATTCAGTCATAGATTAAACATGCTAAATGCAAATAGTAAAATATCTCTAAGCGGAATTACTTTTATGAAAAGATCAAATCAATTGTTAATTATCAGTGCCATTATGATATTAAGCATAGCATCATCCGTGTATTCCGACGATTACTGGAAAAAAGTAGATTCTTTCTTTTCTGACAAGGATATAGGAGATTACCCGGCCGTTGCCGTGGTGGATATTGATAATGACAAAAACAAGGATGTTTTTATCGGGACATGGGACGGATATCTTGCTTTTTATAGAAATATTTCGGATGATAATGATCTTGAATTTGTGCTTGAAAAAAGCGGGGTCACGATAAAATCGTCTTTTGAAAATGTTTCTACTGGAAATGCCGCGGTACCTTTCTGGGTAGATATCGACGGGGATATGGACCAGGACCTTTTTCTGGGGAATCTGGATGGCACCATAACGTATTATAAGAATGTTGGATCAAGCACAAAACCGAAATTAAAACTGATAAATAAAGGTGAAACTAAACAGAACAGTTTTTTCCAGATCGATGTCGGTTATAATTCCGTTCCGTTCTTTATTGATATCGATAATGACGGCGATTATGATATGTTCATAGGGGAAAGGGACGGGTATATTAATTATTATAATAATGAAGGAGATTCCAAGATCCCCATTTTTAAGGAAGTGAATTCAGCGGAAGACATCCGTCGCTCCTACCTTGAGATCGATGTCGGAGAATGTTCATACCCCGTCTTCTATGATATTGATAAGGATGGAGATTTTGATCTTTTTATCGGTAATTGGGAAGGGCTTCTCTTCTTTTACAGGAACGACGGGACCCGTTTTTCTCCCTTTTTTAATGAGATCAATTATGCTATTTCCAAAGATTTTTCATTTAATCAATATCAGTCCGATGCCGATTCCCGGTTAATCATTACGGATTTCAATACGAAAGACAATCAACTGGAGTTTATCTTTTCAAAGATCAACGGGAAAATAGATTTTTATCAGACTGAGGATGATTTTATAAAACTGGTAAAAAAGAAAGAAAGTATAAATATTAATATCCGCATGGCAAATTATTATTATGAAATATCAAAAGAGAAGTATTTGAACAGCATGTTGATAGAGTCAAAACTTAATTTAAATAAAGCCAAAAAGTATTCAGAATTGCCTAAAATAGTTAAACTGGAGAATTTGCTGGATACAGAGCTAAAAAGATATATCGGAAAAAATTCAAAGAAATTCTATAAGAAGTTTGCCGGGGACCTGTATGCCGAGGCCATGGATAATCTTTTAAAAGAAAATTATAAAAAGGCCGTCCTGTTATTAAACCAGCTGACTGATATTTATAACAGCAACAAAGAGATGATCTCTCAATACATAAAGATCGCAGAGACATATGAAAATAAACGGAAAACGCTTTTAAAAGTAGAGGACCTGGATGAAAAAGCTTTTTCTTATTACGAAAAGGGACGGTACAACGATGCATTAAAAATATGGAAGCAAGCTCTGGCGATCATGCCGGAAAACTATGGTATCGTTGAGAATATAATATTATGTGAAAATAAAGTGGATGAGATCGAGACCGGAAAGATCATTAATGGATTGATAACCAGAGCCCGCCGATATATTACAAAAGACCAGAAGAGGAAAGCCCTTGAACTGTATGCACGCATTATTGAGCTGGGCGGCCCCAATTTGAGCAAAAAGATCAAAAGAGAGATCAATGGTTTGAAGAATGATATCATGAAGTTCAAAGAAGAAGAGAACCTGAAGAAACTGGATAAGCTATACAGCGAGGGTATAAGTTATCTGGATCAGAAAAAGTATGAAAAAGCCATCGATATCTTCAGAAGGATCATCTTTTATAATGCCTGCTACAAGGACGTATGTGACAAACTGGAGATCGCTAAAAAGAAGTACTTTAAAGAAGAGAAGGCAAGGTGATCATCTGATAAAGAAGGAGTGGTTCCCATGAAAAAATTTATAATTTTTATATTTATTCTA
>JAHITG010000086.1 GCA_018817865.1 Spirochaetota bacterium | reverse complement strand
AGATTATGAGAAAGCATCGGAAATCCGTGATAAGATAAAAAAAATGAACAAACAGATGGATAAAAATTATGCTTGAATTCGATTTGAAAGAAAAATCTATTCCCAAATGGCTGATCAAAAATAAAGCAGCATCCAATATCATTATAAGCTCAAGAGCCAGGATCGCCAGAAACATCAAGGGATTCCCCTATCTGTACAAACTGGAAAAAGAAAATAAAAAAAAGATCCTCGATCTGGTCTTAAATACAATTAAAAAGATGGATCCTCCATTCTCATCCATGGTTTTCGTCAACCTGGGATCCCAGTCTTCAAAATTCAAGAAATTCCTTAAAGAGCGATTTCTGGTCACTGATTATCTCCTCAAGGGAGATAACAAGGAAGTTGTATTCGATAAAGATGAATACACCAACATCATGATCAACGAAGAGGACCATATCAGGATCCAGGTGATCTATCCTGACCTGAATATCCAAAAAGCCTATAATAAGATATCGATCATTGAAAAAGAGATCGAAAAATTCATCGACCTTGATTTTGATATCGATTTCGGTTATTTAACCGCCTGCCCGACAAATGTCGGTACCGGGTTAAGAGTCTCGGTCATGCTGCACCTGCCGGCCCTTGCTTATTCCTTTAAGATGAAGGAGCTGACTGATAATTTGATTGAATCCGGATTTGCGGTTAGAGGTTTTTATGGCGAGGGAACGAAGTTCATGGGAGACCTCTATCAGATATCAAATCAAGTCTCACTGGGAATCAATGAAGGAGATATTATAAAGAAAGTGGAGAATATTGTTCTGGAACTTGAAAAAAGAGAACTATTAGAAAGAAAAAAAATGTCTAAGAACAAGAACCTTTTAAATAAGATCGTCAAGAGTTACCTGGTCCTGAACAATTCAAAACACATATCTTTAAGTGATGGAATGAAACACCTGTCCCTGCTCCAGCTTGGTGAATACTATAATTATATCAAGATCCCCGACAAGCAGAATTTCAATAAACTTCTGATCATGATACAGCCTATGCATCTGATATATTTAAATAACATAGAACTTGAAAAGATCGATTCAGTTACTGAAAATAAACTTAGAGCGGAATTCATAAAGAAATTCCTGAAACGAGGAAAAATATGTTTGAAAAATTCACAGCAAGAGCCCAGCAGATTATAAAGATCTTCGCACAGGAAGAATCAAAAAGATTAAATCATGACATCATCCAAGTAGAACATGTCTTCCTTGGTCTGCTACGAGAAGGAGAAGGTCTGGCTGCCAGGATCCTGATCAATCTTGGTCTTGATCTGGATCTCCTGCAGGAAGAAATAGAGACCCTGCTCCCAAAAGGTAAAAACACACTTTTAATAGGTGATATCCCTTTAAGCGACAGTGCAAAGAAAGTCTTAAAGCTTGCCCAGGATGAATCAAGACAGCTCGGGCATACCTATGTCGGAACAGAACACTTGTTACTCGGCATCATGCTTCAAAATAATAATTATGCAGTAGAGGTTCTTCTAAGTGAAGGGGTTGATATAGAATTAATAAAAGAAGAGATATTTCATATCCTTGGAGAAACCTATCAGGATACGAATGTCAAGAAGAAGAAAAAACGCACACCCATGCTGGATAAATTCAGCAAGGATCTGACCAAGCTGGCCGAGGAGGACAAGATCGATCCGGTTATCGGCAGAGAAAGTGAGATCCATCGTGTAATACATATTTTAAGCAGGAGGACCAAGAACAATCCTGTTCTGGTCGGTGAACCCGGAGTAGGAAAAACAGCTATTGTGGAAGGGCTGGCAAAACGGATCATTGATAAAAATGTTCCTGATGACCTTCAAAATAAAAGGGTTCTGGCTCTGGATCTTGCAAGTATTGTTGCCGGAACAAAATATCGGGGTGAATTCGAGGAAAGGATAAAGAGCATCCTTGTGGAACTTGTTAAATCGGATGATATAATCCTGTTTATCGACGAGCTTCATACTCTCATTGGTGCCGGAGGGGCAGAAGGAGCCTTAGATGCCGCTAATATTCTAAAACCCACCCTTGCAAAAGGTGAAATACGATGTATTGGCGCGACTACTATGGATGAATATAAAAAACATATTGAAAAAGATACAGCTCTTGAAAGAAGGTTCCAGATGATCACCATAGATGAGCCTAATGTCGAACAGACGATAGATATACTGAAAGGGATAGAAGAGAAATACGGTTCCTTTCACAAAGTCAAATATACGGAACAGGCTTTGGTCCTGGCAGCTCAGCTCTCATACAGATATATCTCTGACCGTTATTTACCGGATAAAGCCATTGACCTGATCGACGAAGCCGGGGCAAAAGTAAAGATAAAAAAGATCGCAAAACCTGCAAAAATAAAGGACCTGGAAGAAAAGATCGCTGAACTAAGCGAAGAGAAAAATGCTTATGTTGATAAGCAGTTATACGAGCTGGCAGGAGAAAAAAGGGATCAGATCAAACGAATGCAGTTATCCTATAATAAATTAAAAGAGGAATGGGAACAAAGTCTTAAAGACAAACAGATCACTGTCGGAGCGGATGAGATCTATGAGATCATTTCAAAATGGACAAAGATACCCATAGAAAAGATCGCTGAAACGGAAAAAGAGAAGCTCCTGCGAATGGAAAAAGAACTTAAGAAACGGATCATTGGCCAGGATGAAGCCATTGTCT
>JAHITG010000085.1 GCA_018817865.1 Spirochaetota bacterium | reverse complement strand
TTATCTTTTAGGAATTGACTAATGGGATTTTTTAAATTTAATAGTATAAAGTTGAAGTTCAAGTTGACTGCATTATTTATTATATTAGGCTTGATCCCTTTTATTGTCGTGAGTGTTATCTGTCACTATTATAAAGGTTATTTTGGGATTGCTGTTGGTATCATGATCGTTTTTATAGGTACAGCCGGTTTTCTGATCTCAAATGCTTTATGCGTCCCTTTAAAAAAAGGCATATCAGAGCTGAGTAAAGGAGTTGGGCAGATGGGGTCTGCTACCAGGCAGACTTTCCTGTTATCTCGGAGTACAGCTTCATCAGCTTCTGAGATGGCATCCACGCTGGAAGAGATAGGTGCTTCCATTCAAGAGATAGCAAATATCTCAAAGGATAATTTGAAAAAAGCAGGTACTACCAATTCAGCCGTTAAAGTGGCTGGGACCATCATTCTCCAGACCAATACGGCTATGCAGGAGATGGAAGCCAGCATGAGCGAGATGCTCAGGAATAACGATGAGATCGCAAAGATCATTAAGCTGATCGAAGAGATATCATTTCAGACGAACCTGCTCGCCTTAAACGCAGCTGTAGAAGCTGCGCGCGCAGGAGAGGCAGGAGCAGGCTTTGCCGTTGTTGCTGAAGAGGTCCGTTCTCTTGCTCAGCGTTCAGCCGGGTCTGCCGGGGAGATAAATGAATTTATTCTAAATGCTGTTCACAGCGTTAAAACAGGGAATGATAAAGTTAATAAAGTGGGACAGAACCTGAAAGCAATAACGGAAAAGATGCTGGGAATCTCCAGCTTTATGGATGAGGTAGCTTCTTCATCTGAGATGCAGAATGTAGGGATCGATCAGATCGCCAGATCGGTCATTGAGATGAATAATGTGGTGCAGTCCGTGGCATCCAATATTGAATCCAATTCCGCTGCTTCAGAAGAGATGAATGCTCAGGCCGAATCATTGAATAGTACTATGGCAATTCTTGTGCAGATGGTAGAAGGATCAGCATCCCGGGTAATAGTGAAATCAGAAGAAAATAACAGACCCTCTCCCCCTGCCGGAATAAAGAGGAAGACAAAAGAGATCCCGCCTACAGAGATACTGCCTTTAGATGGAGACGAAGAGAAAAAAAGCAAAAAGAGCGAGAAGAAACAAGAGGATGGATTCAGGGATTTTTAAATAATCCTTATAAAGGAAGCCTATTTATCATCATTTACCTGCTTTATAAAGCCCTGTCTTGCTTTTTTTAAAAAAATGTAAAAAAAAGTTGACAAATTAAATTTAAACTATATTTTTATTAAACTTTTTGAAATTTTTACCTATGAGCCCACGTAGCTCAGCTGGTAGAGCACATCCATGGTAAGGATGGGGTCACCAGTTCAACCCTGGTCGTGGGCTCCATATAAATAGAAGGCTCGAAAGAGTGAGCAGTCTTTGGGTTTTTTCAGGTTTAAGACTGCTGTTTTATATATATCGAATTATAAAAGATATACTATTTGTATACAGGAGTATTTATGCCACGAGAATTAGTAATATTGGAATGTGAAGTGTGCAAGCGGCGAAATTATACTACAACCAGAAATAAAAAATTGAAGAAAGAGAAAGTTTCACTAAAAAAGTATTGTAAATTTGACAAAAAACATACGGTGCATAAGGAGACAAAATAGGTCCGTAGCTCAATTGGCTAGAGCACCGGTCTCCAAAACCGGGGGCTGCAGGTTCAAGTCCTGCCGGGCCTGAAGGTGAAAATTATGAAGAAATTATTGGAATTTATTAAACTCTCTATTGCGGAATTAAAGAAAGTTTCCTGGCCGGATAAGGAAGAAGTAAAATCTTCAACTTATGTGGTTTTGGTGACGGTGATTATTATTTCAGTATTTCTTGGGCTGGTAGATAAGGGTATATCAGAAATTATAAAGATGGTGTTGAAATAATGAAAGGATGGTATATTGCTCATACATTATCGTCCCAGGAAAAAAGGGCTTTTAATGTTATTAAAAAAAAGATCGAAAGCGGAGAATTTAAGGATATTGTATATGACGTAAAAGTTCCTGTTGAGCAGATCGTTGAAATGCATAACAGTAAAAAGGTCAGTAAGGAAAGAAAATTTTTTCCCGGATATGTCCTGATCGAGATGATGATGAGCAATGAGAATATGAACATCATACGAAAGGTTCCGGGTATTACAAATTTTTTAGGAGCTAAAGTAGGACAGCTTCCAAAGCCGTTGCCTGTTTCTGATGTCAAGGAGATCCTGAACAAAACGGAAAAAATTGTAACTGAGGGAGAGAAGACCAGTTCGAAAATATTTGTAAGTATAGATGAAAAAGTTAAGATCATTGATGGCCCCTTTAAAGGGTTTCAGGGTGTTGTTGAAGAGATACATCCTGAGAAAGGACGTATTAAAGTCCAGGTGGAGATATTCGGCCGGCCCACACCGGTTGATCTGGATTTTTTACAGATCGAAAGAGTATAGCATAAAAAGATATCATTAGATATTGAGGTGTATAAATGGCAAAACCTATTTCAGCATTAATTAAATTGCAGATACCGGCGGGGAAAGCAAATCCGGCACCGCCTGTGGGCCCGGCCCTCGGTCAGCACGGCCTGAATATTATGGATTTCTGTAAGACGTTTAATGAAAAAACATCCAAGATGGGTGATACGATCATCCCGGTTGTGATCACAGTATATAAGGATAAGACATTTTCCTTTATTACAAAAACACCGCCGGCAGCTGTTTTGATTAAAAAAGCCTTAAACATAAAAAAAGGATCCAGTGAGTCGAGCAAGGAGAAAGTCGGAAAATTAACCAGGGATAAGCTGGAGGCGATCGCAAAGGAAAAAATGCAGGATTTGAATGCGAATGATATTGAAGCTGCTATGAAGATCATTGCCGGAACTGCAAAAAATATGGGTGTCGAAGTAGAGTAGTCGTTAGCGCAGCTAAAGAAGAGGTATTAATATGGCAAAGAAGAGTAAGAAATACAAAGCATCGGTTGAGAAGGTTGACAGGGAAAAAATATATTCTTTAGAAGAAGCCTTAAAGCTGGTGAAAGAGATGCCAAAATTGAAGTATGATGAATCTCTGGATATACAGGTTCGTTTACATATGGGTAAAGGGCAGAGGATAAGAGGTGTTGTAACCTTTCCGCATATTTTCGGGAAACCTAAAAAGGTTCTTGTTCTTGCCAAGGGAGAGAAGGCTGAAGAAGCAAAAAAGGCCGGTGCTGATTATGTAGGAGACAGTGACCTGATCGAAAAAGTACAGAAAGGATGGTTTGATTTTGATGCCGTAGTTGCTACTCCGGACATGATGAAGGAAGTCAGTAAACTTGGTCCTACATTGGGCCGTAAAGGGCTTATGCCGAATCCAAAGACAGGGACAGTTACTTTTGAATTGAAACAGGCGGTAGGGGAGATAAAAAAGGGAAAGACGGAATTCAAATCCGATAAAACCGGTATTGTAGCCCTGAGTACAGGTAAAGTCTCCATGGAGGAGAAGATGTTATCCGAGAACATCTCCGAGTTCTATTCCAGTTTATTAAAGACTAAACCTCACGATGTAAAGGGAGAATATATCCGCAGTGTTTCGATCTCCAAGACCATGGGTCCTGGGCTGAAGATCAATTATCGAGAGTTCCAAGAGTTCCAGTAGAATAGATCTGTCATCAGATATAATTTTTAAAATGAGGGAGTTAGGATATGGTTCAGCAATATAAAATAAATGCGGTTGAAGAGCTGGTTAAAAACCTGAAAGAGAGCAAACATCTGATCTTTACTGAATATAAAGGACTTAATGTTGCTAAAATGACAGAATTGAGGCGGAAGCTCTTTGAAGTAGACAGTGAGTTTAAAGTAATAAAAAACAGGTTGGCAAAACAGGCTTATAAAAAACTGGAACTTGATTTTCAGGATGATTGGTTTGTCGGCCCGGTTGCTCTGGTCGTCTGCAAGAATGATGATTTTGTCAGGACTGTCTCTATCGTTCACAGTTATGCAAAAGATAACGAAGCATTCAAGATCAAATTAGGATATCTTGGAAAAAAGATATATGGTATTGATGAGCTGAAAGAGATCTCTCTATTGCCATCAAGAGATCAATTACTGGCCAGATTGGTGAATGCTTTAAAGTCGCCTGTCAACAGGTTTGTATTTGGGCTGAAGTGGATTTTAAAGAAACCTGTTTTAGTTTTAAAAGCAATAGAAAATAAAAAAAAATAAGGTTATATGTCAGGAGGTTAATAAGTATATGACTACTAAGGAAAATGTTACAGCTGATCAAATTATTTCATCTGTTGAAAATATGACAGTACTGGAATTAAATGCATTGGTTAAATCTTTGGAAGAAAAATTTGATGTTTCCGCAGCAGCTATGGTTGCACCTGTCGCAGCAGCGGCTGGTGGTGCGCCTGCAGCTGGCGGGGCTGACGCTGCAGAAGAAAAGGCTGAATTTGATGTTATATTAAAAGCAGCAGGTGCTCAGAAGATCCAGGTTATAAAAGAAGTTCGAGCGCTTACGAGTCTTGGTCTGAAAGAAGCAAAAGAACTCGTGGATGCAGGCGGTAAACCGGTAAAGGAAAAAGTATCCAAAGAAGAGGCTGATGAGATTAAAAAGAAACTCGAAGCTGCCGGTGCCACCGTTGAAATTAAATAACTGAAAGATTTGAAATTAAAAAATTTGAAGATTCAAAAATTTGAAGATTCAAAAATTCAATGATTTAAAGATCAAGAAATTTGAAGATTCTAATATCCAAAGAACAGTTGGGGTTCGTGGATTAATGAATTATTTCATGTTTTTACCAGATACAACCGGCACTGGAAGTTCGAATATTTCAAAATTCATATGTACTTTTATTTCTGACCCTCTTTTTGCAGCTTGAGAAAGGACATTAGTTCCTGATGAGGGACTATAAGTTTATAAGAGATAAAGATCCTAACGATCATTTGGTCTTTATCTTGAAATTATTAAATCCTCTTTTTTAGGGAGTAAACAAGGATGAAAAGGTTAAAAAAGGAATTCTTTGGAAACTTTCAAAAGAATTTAAATATTATTCCGAATTTAATTGAGATACAGTTAAATACATATGACTGGTTCCTCCAGAAAGATACAACCCCCCAGGACAGGCTGAATCAGGGTCTGAAAAGTGTTTTTACTTCTGTCTTTCCTATAATATCCCCTGACAACAATGTCATACTGGAGTTCATTGAATATTATGTGGGAGAACCAAAGTATTCTGAAATGGATGCCCGTATGATAGGGAAAAGTTATTCCGTTCCTATTAAAGCTAAATTAAGACTGATCTTTAGAACTACAGGTGAAGTCAGGGAGCAGGATGTTTTTATCGGAGATCTTCCATTGATGACAACCAGGGGAACTTTTATTATTAACGGAGCTGAACGAGTAGTGGTAAATCAGATCCATCGTTCGCCGGGAGTATTTTTCGGTTATGATGATGTGCATGGTGTCTATTCCACAAAAATAATTCCTGATAAGGGAGCCTGGCTGGAATTCGAGATCGACAATAAGGGATTCCTTATTGTTCGTATCGACAGAAAGAGGAAGATCGTGCTCGGAACATTTTTAAAAGCTATTGGACTGGGTACTCTGGATATTTATAAGATCGCTGAAAAGGGGAATGCTTCTGTTACGATCAGTCTTCCCGGAGAAAATGCACCTAAACTACCGGTAGGAGGAAAGGTCCTCTTTGTTAAAAATGAGTCTGAATTAACAGAAGATAATAATTCTTTATATATAATCAGTAAAAAGATCCTTTCTGATCCGGTAAAAGGAAAAACAGTTAAAGTTGAGTTTGAATTAGGGAAAACTCCCTATGAGAGATCCAATAAGATCGATGAAATAGTAAAAGACTATAAGGACTGTAAATATATTTCATTTAATAAGATAATTACGATACAGGAAAGTGAGCAGAAATCCAGTGAGCAAAAAGTTCATTTATATGATCTGAATCAGGCGATTTTACATACATTTTATACCTCCAGAAAGATAGGTGTAATAGGCAAAGATAAAACTGTCAATAAAGACAGCATTATAGATGCCCTCCTGGGTAAATACCTGGCTGTATCGATTTTAAATAAGGCAGGAGATGAAGTATTGCTGGATGTAGGAGAAAAGATCACAGCTGATATTATTGAACAGATCGCATTTGAAGAGATTCCATATGTTTATGTTCTTGATACCGATAAATACCATGATGAGCTGGTCCTCATCAAGAGTATTGTAAAAGACAGGGAAAATTCTGTTTTAATGGCCATTGAATCTATTATGAACATAATTAAACCCGGTGATATTATTAATCCTAAAACCGTAGAAAAAGAGTTTAAAAATATATTTTTTGAAGAAGACAATTATCATCTTAACGAAGTAGGACGCTTTAATATAAATGAAAAATTCAGATACCAGCCTCCAATAACCACAACTGCTTTAGTGATCGATGATATTGTACTTACTATTGACCGTATTATCCGGATCTATCTGCAGGAAGCCGAACCGGATGATATAGACCATCTTTCCAATAGAAGGATAAGATGCATGGGTGAATTGCTTACAAATCAGTTAAAAGTAGCTTTTGCCAGGCTGGAAAGGATAATTCGTGAGAGGTTTACCATACAGGACCCTGAATCATTTACTCCTCAGAGTCTGATAAGCATTAAACCTGTTTCAAGTGCGATAAATGAATTTTTCGGGACTTCTCAATTATCACAATTCATGGATCAGACAAATCCTTTGTCTGAATTAACCCATAAGAGAAGGCTGAATGCTTTAGGGCCCGGCGGATTAACCCGGGAGAGAGCCGGATATGAAGTAAGGGATGTCCATTATACTCATTATGGAAGAATGTGTCCGATCGAAACACCTGAAGGGCCTAATATCGGCCTCATCGTCTCTCTGGCAACAATGACCAAGCTGAACAAATACGGATTTATCATGACTCCCTATAGGCGTGTGGAAAACGGAATCGTTACCAGTAAGATCGATTATCTCACTGCTGCCGAAGAAGAGGTGAAGATCGTAGCACAGGCCAATGCTCCTTTAAGAGATGACGGAAGTTTTAAGGAAAAAGTGGTCAGTGCCCGTTTTAAAAACAACTTTCAATTTGTACCGGCTAAAACCGTGGATTATATGGATGTTTCACCGATGCAGATATTCAGTGTTTCAGCTTCTTTGATCCCTTTTCTCGAGCATGATGATGCAAACCGGGCTTTGATGGGATCAAACATGCAGCGGCAGGCTGTTCCTTTGTTAAAAACAGAGCAGCCTATTATTCAGACGGGAATGGAAGCGATAGCAGCTTTTCACAGCGGTGTTGTTGTAACTGCAAAAAGAAACGGTGAAGTTGTTGATGTGGAAGCCTCGAGGATCGTTGTAAAACCGGAAAAACCGGATAATAAAAATGACCTTGATATTTATGAGATGGATAAGTTCAGAAGGACCAATCAGGGTACATGTTATAATCAGAAACCAATTGTTAATGTTAAGGATAAAGTAAAAGAAGGAGATGTTATTGCTGATGGCCCGGGTGTAAACGGCGGGGAACTCTCCCTGGGAAAAAATGTACTGGTTGCTTTTATGCCATGGGAAGGATACAATTATGAGGATGCTATCCTTGTCAGCGACAAACTACTCAAAGACGATACCTTGACATCTGTACATATAGAAGAATTTGATACTATGGCCCGTGATACAAAACTGGGAAAAGAGATCATTACCTGTGATATACCCAATTTAAGTGAAGCTTCTCTTGCTGATCTGGGTGAAGAGGGTATTATAAGGATCGGGGCCTATGTTAAACCGGGTAATATCCTGGTAGGGAAAG
>JAHITG010000084.1 GCA_018817865.1 Spirochaetota bacterium | reverse complement strand
TTTTTATTACAGTAGTACTATTCTGATCATTATAGACCAGGTCTAATAACAGGATGCTCTTTTCCAAAACAATAATATCATAAGAAACGGATCTTAAAACAATAGAGGAATTACCGGCCGTCCTGATCCTGTCCTCCCGGGAAAGGACCATGTTCATATCGGCTTTCACCCATCTTTTAGCTCCTTTGGAATTAAGGAGGACCTGGACTCTGCCTTTTATACTTTTTACACTGATCTCAGAATGAAGTAGACTTATATTCAAGAATATAAATAATAAAATAACTATCCTTTTCATAGCTCCTCTTTAAAATATAAAGTCTGTATACTCTTATTATATCACATTATACTGAAAAAATCAATCTTTCTATAAAATACTTAAAACAGAAATTCACTATAAAAGAGGACCTGATGTAGTCCCCGTAGAGAATATGTATCATATGAAAAACTTTTTAAATAATCCAGATGAATGGATAAATGCTCTGATAATGCAACATGACTCTTCAACAATGAAAAAGTATCTTTCTCCTTCTCTTCAATGATGGAAAACCATTCTTTCAAGTCTCTGTTATGGAATTCAATATCAAATTTTATCTTTACAGGAAAATTCTTTAACAGCTGAAATTTTACAATACTGTAGGTGGAGAGTTCTTCTGTTCTTTCCAGAAACAACATAAAAAGAATTGAGTCCGTAAGAATGAATTTAAGTTCACCTGAGAGTCCCATACTCTCTTTCCGGGTAACCCGTTCATAAGAACCTCTCTCCACTTCATATAATTTATTAAAAATAACATGTCCGGGCAGACCCTCCTGGTAATATTTAAATTTACCTGTTATATCCAGGATATGAAAAAGCTTTATATTCGGTCCTGTTGCAAAGATCCAGTTCCCCTTATACGGTTCAGATTTAATGCTCTTTATAGCATCATTCTCTAATGTCAACTTCAGGCTATTACCCAGGAGTAAAAAAACATTGAAATAAAGATCCACAAAACTGATCGATCCTTTATTGTCAATCGGTTCTTCAGAATAGGGATCTTGAATATCAGCGTCATAGGAAAATGTCATTCCTCCTTTAAAGGAATCAGAATGGTAATTCATATCACTAAAAAATATATCAAAGTCATATATATCATCTATTATTAATTTTAATACGAAATTATTCAGGATTAAACCCCCTGAAGCTCCTTTTTTAATTAATAGTGGAGTGAACAGGTCATTTGAATAAAAATGAATAAGCTCCCCATTACCCATGATAATATTCTGTAGAGTTAATATTTTTACATAATGTGTCTGATTTGTATATGTCAAATGATCGATCTTGGTTATTATATCATAAGGGCTGTCCCAGTGATTCTTATAGATACTGCCATTGCTGCTGATCTCTATCGGGATATCCAATTTTAATGAAAAAAAACCATAATTAAATCCCGGCTTCAGATCAACCATGAAATAAGAATCAGAACCGATGTTCTCAATTCCCCAGAACCAGTTGTAGGATATTGATCTTGAAATGAGCGACGTTTTAAATAAGAGCAGGATAATGATAGTTATAAATAATCTTCTTTTCATAATATTTTAGAGTAATTATAATGATTTCGTATCAGATTTCTACTCTTTTTTTGAACTCAAAGTTCACGAAGGAAAAAATTAAAGGACTCAAAGGTAAGGGAAAAAATAAAAAATTATTCACATTAATAAAACAAAAAAATATTAATTGCTTTTCTCTGAGGTCTTTATGGTTCACCTTTGAGTTCTCTGTGGTTTTCTAAAATCGTATGGTGAGATTGAGGCCCAGTTCCCAGGAAAGGATCTGCTCGAGATCATCATTATCCTCACCCGGCTCACCGCGTTCTTCTCTTGACATCTCGTAAACAACTTTTTCATGGCCGCCGCCGTCAATATTTTTACTTATATTGATCGTCCATGAATGATCTAATGAAGCCTGCCCTACCATCTCTTTGGGATGAATATGGTCCTTTCCTGAATCATCCTGTCCATAATCATATGTAGTACGAGTATAACCCAAGCCGATCGTATGATTGATCTTATATCCCAGTTTTATTGGTTTTTTAAAGAAGAGCGGGGGTTTCCAATATTCTTTAAGGTCCGTTGAAAAGGAATAGGAGGTCTTAAAACTCCATGCGTAACTCTTTTTATCCGGATACTCCTCTGTATTAGGTTCGATCTCATTGCGGAATTCCTTACCAAAATCCTGCTCTACGATCTCATAAAAAGTCTTATGCTCATCAAAAGAATCAATACTATATGAATAGGATAGACTCCATCCAATGGATTTATCTGCTTTCCAGCGGTAACTGAAACTTATATTCGGAGCAAAGGAATACTGGATTGATTTCTGTAAGAATCCATTTGTCTTTCTAAAAGAGGCTCCATAGGAAAAAGCAGAACTTTTAGTATAGTCATCTTTATTCTGACGCCAGATCCAGAAATTGAATATATTCATTAGATTAAGTGAACTGGAACCACTGACACTCCAGGAATGACTCAGGGAATAAGAGCTGTAAGAACGAGAAGTATTCTGAGATAATGAATAAGAAAGGCTCCATTGGCTGATCTCCCAGAAGTCCAACCCCAGCCAGGCAGAAAAAGAGTTTCCCAGAGAAAGAGAAGTATTACTGTTTTTCGGATCCTCTTCACCTCTGAACTGTCTGACGAATTCAAGAGAATTAAAATGGGGATTGATATAAGGTATATAAAAATAATTACCGGGTATCTGCAGTAGAAAAGAGTCTGTAAATTTATTCCAGGTCCCTATCATGGTATTGGATTTCATAGAGATATCTGATTGGGAAAATCCCATGTTCTGAGAATAAGAGGGAGTAAAGCTTTTAAAAATAAATTCATTGATATTAAAAGAACCGATCCCTAAAGAATAGGACTGACTGGTACTTGCATTTTTGTATAGATTAGAATCCAGGTCAAATTCATCGATCCCGAATTTCATTCTCGGTCCGTTATAATGAAATCCGGATTCAGAATAACCTAAATTATAGCTTATCGTAGGTTTGATGAGCACTTTTGGCAGGTTTAATCCTGTTGAAAAATTTCTGCTCCTTGCATTCAGGTCCCATACATTGGTTATCGGGTCTGTCTTTGAGAGTGAATAAGAATAGCTGTATCGGGGAGTAACACTGAAATCCCCTGTTGAATAACTTCCTCCTGTATTCCATGCTATACTCTGTGAATAATTATAATTTGTTGAGACATCATATCCTGTCAGGTTGGTATAATTCGGTGTATAACTGAACGATTGTGATTCACTGTATGAATGCGATCGCCCCAGCTGAAAATTAACAGACGATTTCAATAAGGTATCAAATAAAGGTACTTTTGTGCTTCCATTCCATGCATAGGAGTATGATTCACTGAAATGGGTTGTTTTATAATCATCTTCTTCCAGCCAGGCAAGAGGTTTTCGATTACTGGATACGGAAATAGATCCGCTTAAATTGACACTTGGCCAATATTCCGGATATAATCTTTTTAAGAGAGGATTAGAAGGTAAATTTACCCCAACTCCGCCGCTTAAGTTCTTTGATATAGAAAATCCCTGCTCATTAATGGGGACAAAGATATCATCAGAATCGCTCTCTGATATGGAACGCGACCAGCTGCCGTTGACCGGAAGCCAATTGATCGTTGACCATGATCCGCTGACCGAATCTGAAATGGATTCTGTGCCCGTACCCAGTCCTCCAATGGCTGAAAAATCTTTTCCTTTAAATGAATGTGAATAAGAAAGGTTTAAATGCTGAAGCAGATTAAAATTAATATTATAGCTGTATGCTATGTCCTTTAATTTTTGAATATCATCAAGATGAAGATCGTTAAACCAGATCCGTCCCGTTGCCCCGTCCTGTGTAGGACTGCCGTATATTCCTATAGAAATGTGATTGACCTGCTTCAGATTAGGTATGTTGACCACCCTGAAATTGCCATTTTCAGGATATAGTCCTTCACTATTTTCCCTTGGTTTTAATGCTTTAAATTCAGGTGACCTGAGATCGATCTCTATCTTCCGCCAACCAATCCAGCTGGAGTCGATCTTCTTGCGAAATTCATAATAATTATTCACTCCTCCAAACCTTAAAAATAAATACTCTCCACTTGTTACAGCAGTCTTAGGAACATAGGCCCAGAACTTGATCTTCTCATAATAACGGATATCCATGGGATTATTATACGACCGTGATACATATACGGCTGAATACTGGCCGTCATTCTGATAATTAGAGGCTATACTCATGGAAAAATCATGCTTTTTAAGGTCTTTATATTCAAGGACCAGAGCCTGTTCGCTCTCCTGAGATGATTCCTCACTGGTGACTGCACCGTGCATGTCATCGTAGTATTCATCGTCATTTTTTCTTAACGAGTTCTCTTTATATTCCGCATCGTCAAAAGTGGAGATAACATATACTTTAAAATTCTGCTGGTTTGAAAAAGTAGAGGTCTGGTCATTCAGTTTTTTATCCTTCCATACAAGTCCTGCAAAATAGATCTGGTTAATAAGCAGTTTACCCACAGCTCCTTCATTTGTTTCGATAATGATCCTCACATGTTTGATCCTTCGCAGCAGTTCGCTCTGTTCCGTATTAAGGGCATCTTTACTTAATGTAACACGCACAAGCCTCCAGTTCCCTTTTGAAATTATCAGATCATTTTTACTATCCTCAGTAATGGCATAGGTCTGTGCTGTCCCGGAAGGCCATGATAACACTTCTTCGTTAACTACCGAATCCAGATACCCATTGTTATCCATATCCTCTGAATCAAGTATTCCATTAGCCAGAAGATAATCTCCTTCTGAGTTAACATATTTTGGTCCGCCTCCGACCGCCGTGTGGAGGTCCGTGGTATTTAAGATCCCGTCAAAGAGGAATCCTCCGTCATTCTTTGAAACTTATTCATCAAGAAAGCCGTCACCGTCAATATCTTCGCTGAAGACGCCTGTATCAACCCGCAATTTGACACTGGCTGTAGGGTCATCCGATTCCAGTTTGACCCACATGACAAGGTCCGTATAGTCTCTGAAGTCTTTTCCTCCGGCAGGAAAGGCATCCTTTCGAATAACTCCTGCCCATGTTTTACCGCCGCTAAAATCATAGTCAAAAACAAGGGACCGCTGAACTGCATCCACACTGGAAAGCTGGCCCTGTTCAAGGTGTCCCTCATTAACATTATAAGGACCCGGTTTTGTAGTATACAGGAGATTTGTTTTTGCTCCTGACCATCCAAGGGGCCTTAAGATCTCATCTTCAGAGTAATCATGGTAATCCTTGTAAAAGAGCTTGGCTCTTGTGGACCATTCAGCAGGTGTCCGGGCCGCGCAGATATACCAGTCGTAATCTTTCATGGCATAAGAATAGGTATCGATAGTTCCTTCAAAATCATCTATCATGGCTTGTCCGAATGTATTAATATTATGATAGGACCCGGCATACTCACCCCCGAAAGAGAGGGTAAAGGGGATCTTCTCTTCAATGGCTTTATCCGCATCCCCGGGAATGATAAAATCAAGTGCTTGTGCCGTCTTTTTCTGATCAAAAGTGGCCGAACCAAAAATTGATCCGACCCAACGGCTGTCCGAAGCAGCGTCAGGAGTAGGTACTTTTGCAGGAGCCTGTTTTCCATTATAAAATCCCACACTGCCGAGGGTAAGCCAGTCGGTCAGATCGCAATCAACCCGCAGTCCTGCCAGGATCTGCTGCAAGCCTCCTCCGAATGGAAGGTATTCGTAAACAATATCGATCTCTGAATCAGGGGTAATGGTCACAGAGGAAGCAAATTCAAGATGGCCGGTCTTATAATCGATCGTATAATCCTTGTTCTTGGTCAGCTTTCGGCTGTTTAAAAAGACCTTTTCAGAATCAGGGATGATATCCCAGTGAAGGCTGAAATCCCTTGCTTCATACCGGTATTCCAGATGCAGATAATAATATGAATCTTCATAGTTGGGATTCAACCCATAAATAGACTTATCCGGATTGGATATATAATACGACCCGGTAAACTCAAATGGTCTTGCCGCATTAAAGATAACATACCCCTTTGCTTCATCAATATAATATTCAAATCCACCGGCATTGTAGGTTTCCGTATCGATCTCTGAAAAGGGCTGTTTATCGATTTTTCGATAATCCGCATCCAGTATAAAGAATTTAAAATCCTTATCTTTTTTTTGGATATTCTGATTTCCCAGGTAATAGACACCTTTATATTCATAGGGAGAAACACTGTTCTTCCTGGACAGAAAGACATACTTTTTATTATCACTCTGATTGGTCATGATGGCTGAATAATCAGAACTCGCAGGAACAATGGGATCAATATACAGGTTATTCTGTCCATCGACCTGGTTATAGGTAACAATAATATCTTCTGCATCAGAAATGTTTCTTTTAAAGATAACAAGCCCTCTGCTGTAATCGGCAATATAATCTGTTCCGCTGTACAGCAGGTCACAGTCGTTTGTTTCAGACTGATTGCTTTTGATCAGAGTTATTGGAATTGTACCAAAATTATTATCTTTATTGTTATCATCAAGATAAATAATAAGACTTCCATTCTGAATAGTTTTACCGTTATTTATGACATAATACTTTTTCTTGACAAAGTCATAATCCTTTATATTCTTCACAACCAGCTGCGAAGTTCCCTGGAAGTGCTTTACTTCTGTTATTCCCCTGGTCATACTGGCAATGGCCTGGAACTTCCACTTTCCCTTTTGAGCAAGGGCTTTGATCCCGAATGCATTTTTTGTACCCCCGCTGCTCCCCACAGCATAGGAACTGCCGGGAATGGATACTCCGATATTTCCAGCAGTAATATTCTGAATGAACTCATCCTGCTTTAAAGCATTATACTCTACCTTATATGTATCACTCTCCTGCCTGCCGCTTGAATCAATATCAATGGTCACCTTTTTTCCTACTTTACCCTTGATGTGGATCTCAAGACTCTGAGAGGGTTTAAATCCCCTGGTGATAGCTGAAGAAGTGGCTGTAGCTTCGGCATACTTTGGTTTTTTCAGAAAGTGAGACCATCCATATGAAAATCCTATTATCTGACGCCCATATATCCGTAAATGGGTCTCCCATTCCGGGAATTGCCAGTCCAATTGATGCTCTATCCCGTCTCCTGAATCCGGTAATGGCTGCCATTCATCATCCTTCATTAAACTGTCAAGGAATCGGTCCGGACCGATCATGAATTTTGTGATCTTTCTTATTTCCAGATCTTGAACTTCTTCTAAACTAAGGGCTGTTTCAAAAAGAATTGAATGAAGGAGCTGATTCGGCTTTAATATACCTAATCGTTTGGGAATGAATACGGCCGGAGGTTTCAATTCCAGCTTGGGTTCTTTTATCATGAGAGAGAACAGCTTCTTATATACCAGTTTATAGTCTTCTTTTTTTATTGTTGCAAGAGAAAAAACAGCCAGATTTACTGTTACTATTATGGAAATACTACATACAAGTAAATATTTTATATATTTATACAAACAAAACTCCTGACAATTATCTATACAATATAGTATATCTTAAATTGCAAATAATTCAATTTAATTTAATACCCTTTTGGCTCAGTACCATTTATGAACGGAACCTTATGAATTATATTTGTAGAATCAAATGTTGCAAGATTACCGGTATTCTCTACGATATCACAAAAGAGTATTTCTTCTGTTGGGATCGTAAAATCCTGATAGGTTCGATTCCAATACAATTTATCAAATATTTTCAAAATAAGGGGCCCTGCAACAACACCGCCGGTCATCCCTTTACCTAATGACCGTTTAAAATCATCAAACCCGATCCACACCACCACAACATAATCCCTGGTATAACCGACACACCAGGCATCTTTAAAGCCGCTTGTGGTTCCTGTTTTACCGGATAGTTCAATACGTAACGGATTATTCTTTAATGCATATCTTGCTGTTCCTTCTTCTGAAAAGACCCTTTTTAAAGTATCGGCAATAATATAGGTTGTGCCGCTGGAAAATATCCTTGTGTTATTACTTTCTTCCCATTTCATCAACACATTGGATTTTATACTGATATTATTAATAATATCGGTATTATACCGGTCTCTTACTCGATTGATCAGGGACGGGTATACACGGGTGCCTCCATTCGCCAGAACATTATATGCAAGAGCCAGTTCGTATGGACTCATTTCCACTGTCCCTAAGGCAAGAGACAGGACAGGTAAAAAATTAATATTAATGGATGTATCAAAATAAATTGGTTCAACATAGTTATTGATCAGCTTTTCAGGAGTTAACTGATGAAGGATCTGGACACTGACCGTGTTAATGGACCTGATCAATCCTTTCCTGAACATAACAGGTCCTTCATATTTAGAATCATAATTCTTTGGTGAATAATATCTGTTCTTATCCTTATATTTGATCGGCTGGTCGGTTATGATAGATGTAAGGCTGAATAACTTTTCTTCAATACCGGCAGCATATATGAAGGGTTTAAAAGCCGACCCCACCTGTCTTTTGATATGAAATGCCCTGTTAAGCTGATTCTGAAAAGTAAAATTCTTTCCCCCTATAAAACCGAGGACATCACCGGAATCAGGCTTAGTAACGATCACTGCAATTTGAAGGTCCTTATAATAGTCCTTATTTGTGACAGGAGCATTTAAAGTACTGAAATAATTCTTGACACTTTCCCTTATAATATCCTGTACATTCAGATCGATGGTTGTACTGACCTTTAAATTCCCCTGCAGGATCTCCGGTATGGTAAAATGCTCTTCAAGATATTGGCGAATATACTCTACTGCATAAGGAGCTTTATTAATATTCATCTTCCAGTATGATATGCTTGATATATCAAGTTTAGATGTGAAATTATCCCAGAAGTTGTGATATCGATCCATGAAATCTTTAGTAGATACAAGGTTATAGTGTTGTAAACTGTTCAGAATTATTAAATGTTTTTTTTGGGTCAGTTCGATATTGTTGAACGGACTGTAGTAATTGGGAGCCGGAATAATACAGATCAGTAAAGCGATCTCAAACTGATTTAAATTCCTCACTTTTTTATTAAAGTAAAGCCTGCTTGCAGATCTTACTCCATAAGTTCCATGACCAAAGTATACCGTATTTAAATACATTAAAAGGATATCATCCTTTGAAAAATTTTCTTCAATATTAATGGCTCCGTAAAGCTCCAGAAATTTTCTATAAAGGTTTCTTCTTCTTGAAGTGAACAATATTTTAGCTAACTGCTGGGTAATGGAACTTCCCCCTTCCACGACCCTTAAGCTTAGTATGTTTTTTACAAAAGCCCGGAGGATACCTTTAGTGCTGTATCCTTTGTGCTGATAAAAGTTCCTGTCTTCAATGTTGATCAGACTCTGTATTAAATTTTCAGGGATATCAGAAAGATGTATGATCTCGCGTTTTGTAGGAGAAAACTCTCCTATTACTTTTTGCTGGCGGTCATAAATAACAGACGGCTGAAGCTCAACGACTTTTCCTTCATCATTCAGAATAATGGACTGATCTTTATAATTTTTGATCTTTTCATGATACTCAAACAGATTGTTAAGCAGTCTCTCTTTATTATTATGCCATTCCAGATAAGCAAAAAAAGCTATTCCGCCAATATACAGCAGAATGGCACTTGAGAGCAGGATCATGATCATAATGATCTTTTTAATCTTCATATCTAAATGCAAGGGTACGCTCCATGTTATTATAGTCTTTAATTACTGAAATACATTTTAATCCATACTGATGAGCGAATGACAGGATCTTTTTTTTTAATCCGGGATCTATCTCTAATAAAAAGTATCCTCCTTTTTTTAAAAATTTCGGGATACCTGAGATGATCCTGTTATAAAATTTCATTCCATCACTTCCGCCGTTGAGAGCCTCGCCGGGCTCAAAATTTTTTACATCGGGAGAGAGTCTATTCATCTCTTCTGATAATATATAAGGAGGATTAGATGCAATAAAATCATATTTATCAGAAACATTGGAATAAATATCGCTTTTAATGAATCGAATGCACTTCTTTTTAAGAATTCTAACCTGGTTCTTTTCTGCTATCTTCAGGGCTTTTGAAGAAATATCTACGCATACTATTTCGGCTGAAGGAGCCATTTTCTTAATTGTGATACCGATATTACCTGTTCCTGTTCCTATATCAAGAACTTTTTTATCTCTTAGATCATACTGTAATATCTGTTCAACAAGAAATTCTGTCTCAGGACGGGGGATCAATACATTTCTATCTACTAAAAAAGTCAAACCATAAAATTCTTTAGATCCCAGAATATAGGCCATGGGTTCATATTTACATCTTCTCGTTATAAGACGATTTATCCTGTATTGATGAAGAATTGAAATTTTTTCCTCCATCTCAGTATATAATTTCGGCCTCTCAATATTAAGTACATGGGAGACGA
>JAHITG010000083.1 GCA_018817865.1 Spirochaetota bacterium | reverse complement strand
TTAATTTTTTTAATTCTTTTATCGTAAAGACATTGATCATATGAAGTTTCAGAGCAGCCTTTTTACCTAACCCCGGGATCTTTTCGATCTCCAGATGATCAAAAAGAGCTGAAAGGTTTGATCCGGTAATGTGTGTGATCCCTTCCGGTTTTTTTATATTGGAAGCCATTTTTGCCAGCAGTTTATTATATGAGATACCGATAGAGCAGGTCAATTGAAGTTCTTTTTTAATATGAGACTGTATTTTTTTTGCAATTTCAAAAGAACTTCCGAAAAGCAGATGGGAGCCGGATATATTTAAATAGAATTCATCGATACTGGCCTGTTCGATTTCAGGTGAATATTCATGTAAAATTGTTTTGATATGATCAGATGCGGATGCATATTTTTTAAAATCAGGATTAATAATTATTATATCAGGACATTTTTTTAATGCGGCTGCCAAAGGCATAGCTGAAAATATATTATATTTTCTGGCTTCATAACTGGCAGTAGAGATCACACTTCGACTGCCCACATCTCCGGATACCACGAGGGGTTTTCCTTTATATTCCGGATGATCCCTCTGTTCGACCGAAGCATAGAACGCATCCATGTCAATATGAAGTATGTCTTCCATTAAAGAATTATAGTAAAGCAGATTTTATTATCAAATTATTTTATAATGAAATTTTCAAGGAAACTGTTTAGTATATATGAAATAACCCCGATATTATAGTAACAATAGTGGCTAAAGGTTTAATTTATATTAATTTGACTGTTCAAATAAAATTAGTACTTTAAATTAAAATGAAGATAAGAGATATTCATATTTCATTAAAATATAAAATAGCCATTTTTATAAGTTTGCTGATCTTTATTCTATTTTTTTTAACAAACTATATCATACTAAAACGGGAAAGGGACATGCTTTATGAAAATCTTATTGTAAAAGGAAATTCACAGATCAATAATTTTGCATTATACTGTGAAAATGCATTTCTGACAGGGGACGAACTGAATATAGAAGATTATGTAACTGTACTTATTAAGGCAAAAGAGGTTAAACATGTTTATATAGTATTGAAAAATCTCACATATTTTCTTAATAATGATCAGACTCTTTTAGGAAGGCGGTATAGTTCTCCTGAAAAGACAGGTGAGAATCCTAAAGAGAATTATAATATTGTTAAAAGAGAGAGGGAGGTACTATTTCAGTTTTATAAGCCGATCTATCAGATCAATCGGGAAGGTAAAAGGGTCTTTCTCGGGATGGGGTATATTGAACTAACTACCAATATTATTAAAATCCAGCTGAACCAGATCAAATTGAGGTTATCTTTTATTGTGATCTTTCTCTTAACAGCAGGAGTAATCGGGGCTTTTATGCTTTCCTATCTTATTACAGATCCGCTTAAAAAACTTGTAAAAGGGATCAGTATAATTGCAAAAGGGAATCTCAAATATAAAATACGTATCCATTCTAAGGATGAAATAGAGGGTCTTGCCCTGGAATTCAATAGAATGACCACTCAATTGGCAACATACCAGAAACGGCTTATCAAACAGAAAATGGTGGAGCAGGAGCTTCAGATTGCTAAAAACATACAGTCCGAGATCATTCCGGAACATTTAAAAGAGATCAAAAATTTTGATCTCTTTAGTTTCCACAGAACCTCACGGGCTATTGGCGGGGATTATCATAATATTTTTCCGATCAATAAAAACGAGAATCTCTTGATTATAGCTGATGTTTCAGGAAAAGGGGTGCCTGCTTCTCTGCTGATGTCCATGTTTCACACTATTATTATTACGTTAAAGAAGGATTATCACAGACCGATTCTGCTCATGAAAGAGATCAATAACATAATGTCATTATTTTTAAAAAAAGGAAATTTTATAACAGTTCTTATTGCTCATTTGAACAGTAAAACCGGAAGGATCAAAATGATATCTGCCGGACATGAATATCCGGCATTGATCGATATGAAAAAGAAGCAGTTCACTTTTCTTACGTTTGGAGGTATCCCTGTGGGATTATTTAACAGAGCTGAATTTGAATCAAAGCTGAAGATCAATGAACATTTACTATTAAAAGAATCCATGCTTATTTTCTATACGGATGGGCTCCGTAACATACAGAAAATGCCGATGAATAATAAAAATTTGGCATCTTTCTTCAAATCTCTGATCAAAACATCAGGGTCGAGCCATAAATTCAGGAAAGCATTGTTAGAAAAGACTGAAATGAAAAGATATAATGATGACATTACCATAGTCGGGATCAGGAGGACGTAAAAAGAATGAAAGTAAAGTTTAAAAATGAGGGAAGCAATATTATTGTATCATTCGAGGATCTAATCAATCGCCAGCTTGATCTTTCTCATGTTACGGATCTGAGGAACAGATTCAAGAGCACTTTGGCAAAAAAATCTAAAATAATCACACTGGATTTTGGTGCAGTAGATTATATCGATTCGGCTATTATAGGATTTATTGTGGATTCATTTAATTTAATACGAAACAACGAAGGGGAATTAAAAATAATTAATGTAAACAGAAATGTCTTTGAAATATTTGAGATGATAAACCTGACAAAATTTCTGGATATCAGAAAACGGTAAAGCAGGTTAGGAAATACTAATGTAGCAAGTGGAACATAGTACATTGAAAGATTATACTGTAGCAAGCCCCTTTAGGGGCGCAGCATTAAAGTAATATGTCATCACCAGGATTAGATAAGTATAATTATATTGATTCTAATGTTAATATTTTATTTGTAGGGACAAGGCATGCCTTGTCCCTACCCCAGGATAAAGCATAATGTTCATTCATTATACCAGGTATGAAGATAAATATTTTGATGATCTGAAAGAGATCACGTTGACCTCCTTTACGTTAACCTCTTTTAACACGGATAAAAAGATACCTCATGCAAAAGCAAAGCAGATAGCATGGGAGCTCTGGTGCAAACCGGTCCTCCTTTCTGATAAAAAGAAGTACTGTGCTGTGGCCTTGCTTGATGAGAAGGCCATAGGATACATTATATACGGCGCTAATGCTTTTTACAGTAAAATACTGGGAATAAAGATCGGAAGCATTATTCTGACTGCTGTCCACAAAAAATATCAGGGAAAACATAAGATAGGGCAAACTTTACTTCAGTATGTTTTAAATATTTATGATAAATTCAACATCAGGTTCATTACTGTCGGAACAGATATGGATAATGCCCCTGCGTTTTTAAACTATATTAAAAGTCAATTTTTACCCGTATTATTCTGGTCTACTTTCAGATTCTATCCGGAAAAAAAGATTAAAAGAACTGACGATGTTACAATTATTGAAGATCCAAAGATAAGTGAAAAACAATTAGAACAATTCAACCGTCCTTTATCATTTTTAATGGATAAAAGGGTCCCGGTTTCTAAGAAAAAGAAGCTGGAACAGGCAAACAGGAAAAAGATCAGAGCTGATATTACAGATC
>JAHITG010000082.1 GCA_018817865.1 Spirochaetota bacterium | reverse complement strand
ATAATATAAAATATTCAAAAGATGAGAGACTTGTTTTTTGATCGGCTTGTAATTCTTCTCAATATAAGGGACCATCTTATTTCTGATCCAATTACGAGGGATCGAATTATCGCCGTTGGACCGGTCTTTTCTAATCCTGATATTATATGATCCTGCAAACTCCTCCAGGTCTTTCTTTAAACAGTTTGTTAGAGGACGAATAATACTACCCTGCTTTGGCTTGATCCCCGAGATTGAACGAAGAGAAGAAAGGTTACAGGCACGCAAGAAAAAATTTTCAACACTGTCATCCAGGTTATGGCCCAGGGCAATTGAATTATAACCCTCCTTTTTTAACAGCGTAAGGAAGAATTCTGAACGTTCATGATGAGCGATCTCTTCTAAAGATAATTTTTTATTCTTTGTTTTTAAAGCAGGAATATCAACCGTTTTGATCTTTACCGGGGTCTTATATTTTTGTGCCAGCCTGATGATAAATTTTTGATCTTCATCTGATTCAAGACCACGCAATTTATGGTTCATATGAGCCAGCAGAAGCGTAAGATCATACTCTTTTTTAAATTCATTTAGGATCAGAAACAGTGATAAAGAGTCTGCCCCTCCCGAGATCCCGATAATGATCTTGTCTTTTTTATGAATTAATTCAAATTCCGAAATCGTCTCTCTGGTGATCTGAAAAATTTTTTCCTTAATTGAAATCATTCATCGCCTTTTCAACAGAATCATTAAGAAGCAGATCCAGAATACCGGGGATCTTTTTAAGGCTTTGGGTTATGATCTTCATCTCTTCCGGATCAAATTTCCTGAGCACGAACTCTTCAGTGGGAATAGACCCCTTCCGGTCTGAATGGATCCCTATCCTGATCCTGATAAAATTTTTATTTTGCAGATTTTCTAAAATGGACTGCAGTCCTTTATGTCCCGCAGAACCACCGTCTTTCCTGATCCTGATCTTTCCAAGCGGCAGATCGATATCATCATAGATAATAATTAATTTCTCCGGTGAGATCCGGTGTTTAGCAAAAGCACTTCGAATAACCGTCCCGCTTAAATTCATATAAGTCAGAGGTTTCATCAAAAAAATCCTGTTTCCCGACAAAGCCCCCGTTCCCATTACAGACTTCTTATACTTTTTTGTGACAGGAATATCATAATGATCAGATATAAGATCAATTGAAAGAAATCCGACATTATGTCTTGTCAGATAATATCTGTCGGTAGGATTTCCAAGACCTACAATTAAATAATCCACTTAACCGATCACCATTATTTTTTCTTGTCAGCAGGTTCTTTTCCTTCTGCAGATCTCTTTCCATCAGCAGGCTTCTTCCCTTCCTCAGCTTTTTCACCTTCTGCCTTGCCTTCACCTTCAGCTGCCTCGCCTTCGACTGCTGCACCTTCGCCCTCTTCGCCTTCGACCCCTTCTGCTTCAACCTCTTCAGCCATACCTGTAGGTAATCCTATTGTTAAAATAACCTGCTCCGGTTTATCAAGAACCCTGATATTTTCACCGATCTCAAGATCACTGATATGAAGGGAATCACCTATTTGCATCTCAGAGATAACAGTTGTAATACGCTCAGGAATATCTTTCGGCAAACATTCAATATGAATATCCCACATAAAATGCTCTACAATACCGCCAAGTTTAATACCTTCAGGTGTTCCTTCCAACTCAACCGGAATTTTTGTCGTGATCGTTTTACCTTCGATCAGTTCAAGAAAATCCATATGAATAACATTATTCTTCACTTTATCCAGTTGAATATCCTTTAATAAGGCCTCTTTTTCAACTTTATCATTTAAGGTCAGCTTTATAATAAAATTTTCATGCCTGGCCCTGTAAAGTTTTAAAGCATCAATTCCACTTACGGTTAAGGTAAGTGGTTTATCCCCGTACATAACAGCAGGTACATTATCTTCCCTTCTGAGTTTCTTTATTCTGTTCCTGCCTATCTCCTTACGGTCATAAGCTTTTATTTCGATCTTTTTCATTATACTATACTCCTTATCTAATATATTATTGCATTTACTCTAAAAACAATTCACCCAAAGATTTTTCAATATGAATATGATAGATCGCTTCCGCAAACAGTTTTCCTACACTGATCACTCTCAATTTTTTACTCTTCTTTTTTAATGGTATGGTATCAGTAGTGATCAGCTCTTTGATTACTGAGTTTTCGATCTTTTCATATGCATCCCCTGACAGAACAGGATGCGTGATGCAGGCATAGACATCCTTTGCCCCGTTGTCCTGAAGGGCTTTTGCTGCATTGCATAATGTTCCTGCGGTATCAACAATATCATCAACAATAATAACATGTTTATTTTTCACATCCCCGATAATATGCATCACTTCAGATATATTACTGTCTGTTCTTCTTTTATCAATAATAGCGATTTCCGCATCAAGGTGTTTAGCCAGAAATCTTGCCCTTAATATGGCTCCGGCATCCGGGGAAACAATAATATAGTCCTTGATCCCCTTAAATGTCTCCAGATATT
>JAHITG010000081.1 GCA_018817865.1 Spirochaetota bacterium | reverse complement strand
TGTTCAGTATCGATCTCTCTTATGGGATGGTGCAGCAGTTAACCGGAATACTGTCTGCTGGTCATTATAAAAATGTAGAGGTCATGCAGATGGATGCAGAATTTTTAAGTTTTTCTGATAATTCCTTTGATTATATCTTCTGCGGTTTTGGTATCTTCTTCTTTCCGGATCTGAAGAAAGCAGTAAGTGAGATATCCCGGGTATTGAAAGAGAACGGAATATTCGGTTTTACCACTTTCCGTGAGCTTCAGGAGCATAAATTGCTTGAACCTGTTTTTAAAAAATATTTTCCTGTGGATCCGGATGATCGTGTCGCACAGAATAAGCATCTCTTTGATTCAGAAGAGGGGCTTGAGAAATTTTTGAAGGAGAATGATCTTAAAAAACTGAAGATCATAAATGAAAAGAAGGAATTTACTTATCCTTCAAGAGAGAAGTGGTGGGAAAAACAGTTCACGCACGGTATGAAGAGGAGAATAGAGAAACTGGACCAGAGCCGGGTGGCGGAATTTAAAGAGGACTGTTTCAGAGAACTGGAAAAGGTTAAGGTCACTAACGGATATCGATTATTTGTAGATGTTTTTTTTACATTTGCACAGAAATAAATGGCACCGGGTTGGAACTTTCTATGAATTTTTTAGTCATATAATTGATAATTATTACAAGATGCCGGGTGCCTGTAATGTACAACCAGGCACGGTAAAGGCGGCTTGACTTTATGGGTGAAAAAAGTATTATTAAGATTTAGCAGGAGGTATCATATGAAAATAATAAGATCTGCTTCAGTTTGTATCATTATTGCAATATTTTTATCTCTTCTGTTGCTCCCCTCATGCGGAAAACAAAAAGAATATGAAGACAAATCAATGGCTGGAAAAGACTCCTTTATGGTTAATGAAAAGGCAAAGATATCCCTGTCGGAATCTAAAGATAAAAAACCTGCAAGTCCGGGTGAAGAAAGGAAGAAAGAAGGCTTAACATCCTATCTGTTCTCGTCTTTTGAAAAAGCCGAAGGCCGGTTACTGGAGTATCATGTGGACCTGGTATACAGGTCTGATGATGTCCTTTCTGCCAGGCAGAAGCTTTTAAAGATCGTAAATGAATACGGTTTTATAAAGCAGAGCAGTTCATCAGCTGACCGGAAAAATGTTGCCGTGTCTGCAGAGATCTTTGTTCAAGCGAAAGAGTTATATAGAATGCTGATCGCAATGGAGGACCTGGGTGTTCTGATATCGGAAAATATCAATGTGACCGATCATACCGAGAACATGTTCTGGCAGGAGATAAAGATCAGAAGGGAGCAGATGAGACTTATAAGGAAGAACAGGGCGCTTAATGAAATTTCGTCCCGCACAAAGGGATGGCAGGAACGGGATGACTCCCTTACCAGGAGCGAAGATCAGCTGGATAGTTCCGACTTTGAGAAGTGGAAGATCAATGACCGGGTCAAATGGGCTAAAATATACCTGACACTGCAGGGCCCGGAAAAGACCGGGGCCATCAGAGTCCCCAAATATGAAAATGCCCTGATCAGTGCCGTTAATGTACTGCTGGGGATCTTATATATACTTCTCTGGCTTATTCCGTTTGCCATTATCTTTTTCATTATATGGTGGAAACGAAAAAAGATCACCGGAATATTTAAGACCAATAAAAAGAAAAAATAAGGACAGGAGGGTATTATTATGAGGAAACGGATCAGTTCTTTAATCGTTATCTTTATTTTTACTACAATTGCCTGGGTTGTGCTGGGAGGGATAACCACCTTCCGGACCTATAAACAGAATACTACGTTGAAGAGCTCAGTAGGACAATTGTGGGGGACCAGTCAAAGCCAGACAGCCCCGACCGTGTACTATCAGGTGATGACCAGCAGTAAGGTAAAGACCACCAGCGGAGGGGAGACAACGGTCGAGACTAAAACAGATGTTGCTACTTATTACCTCAATCTGGAATCGAATGATATTGATGTTAAATTTGAACTTGATTATCGAAAGAAAGGTTTGCTCTGGTACTCAACTTATAAAGTGGATTTTTCAGGTGCTTATTCGATACGGAATACTACTTCAATGGCACGGATGATTTTTTTTGACTATGTTTTTCCCAAAGCGGATGGAATTTACGATAATTTTGCATTTATTGTCAACGGAAAGAGAGTGGATGATATCAAACCCGAGAACGGTGTTATAAAAGAAGGATTCTTCCTTTCCCCCGGAGAGACCAGGAAGATCAGTATCTCATATCGATCACAGGGCATGGACGAGTGGTGGTATGTTTTCGGATACAATGTATCACAGGTCAAGAATTTTAATCTGGATATGGCCACGGACTTCAAGGATATTGATTTTCCTGAGAACAGTATTTCTCCCACTGAAAAGAAGAGAAAGGGCAAAGGATGGGAACTCAACTGGAAATATTCCAACCTCATCTCAGGCATACAGATCGGTATGACGATGCCGCATAAGCTGAACCCCGGACCATTTGCCAGCAGGGTCAGTTTCTTTGCTCCGGTTTCCCTCTTCCTGTTCTTTTTTCTGATGTTCATCATTACGACCATTAAAAAGATAAAGATACATCCGATGAGTTATTTCTTTATTGCCGCATCATTCTTCAGCTTTCATCTGCTGATGTCATACCTGGTGGATCATATCAATGTTCATCTGGCTTTCATTATCTGTTCCCTTGTTTCGATCTTTTTAGTGATCTCCTATATGCGGCTTGTAGTAGGCATCCGGTTCTCCCTTATTGAAGTGGGTATTTCACAGTTCGTTTACCTTGTCCTCTTCTCCTATGCCTTCTTTCTTGAGGGATTTACGGGGCTGACCATAACCATCATGACCATTCTGACACTTTTTGCGGTCATGCAGTTTACCGGAAAGGTCGATTGGGAGAAGCAGTTCGCCAATAAATAGAGAATGATCAGGATCCATTTGTGTCAGATGATGAATAGAGTATTATAATGAAGAAAAGTATCCCTAAATATGCAGGCCCGGACTATACTCTGAACAGAAAGATGACCAGGGAAGAGATCAAGAAGAGGTTTGATAATGAAACAGCCTCTCTATACAGCCAAAAGGACC
>JAHITG010000080.1 GCA_018817865.1 Spirochaetota bacterium | reverse complement strand
TTTAATAATTTCATATTATTATATAATTTTAGGATATTAAAAAAGTACTGCATTAATTTATGATTTCTATTATTTTTTGGCCTGTTTTTCTCTGTGCCTCTGTGGTGAAAGTGAGATACATTTCAAGAATCAATCCATTACATACCAAGGAACAACCAAAAAAAGACAAAAATCCCGTAATGGGTCACTTAACGGGGGATTTGTAGGCACAAACTTGTTTGTGCATATACTCAAAATGATTTGCGATCTTAAAAAAGCACGATTAAAATCGTGCCTACAATTTGTTTTTTATAATCCCCCGTTAAGTGACCCATTACAAAATCCCCTAAAAATAATTTGACAAAAGATTATCAGATAGTAATATAATGAAGTTTATTTAAATTTATGGAGGTTTCTCATGAGTATAAAAGTTGGAATCAACGGATTCGGACGAATAGGAAGGATGGTTTTTGCCATCGGTTTAAAAAAAGGTATGGATTTTGTAGCGATAAATGACCTTACAAGTGCAAAGACACTGGCTCATTTATTAAAATACGATTCTATCCACGGAAGGTTTGACGGAAAGGTTGAGGCAAAGGAGAATGCTATTGTGGTAAACGGTAAAGAGATACCTGTTTATGCTATAAAAAATCCCAAAGAACTGCCCTGGAAAGAGAAGGGTGTAGATGTCGTGATCGAATCAACAGGTGTATTTCGGAGCGCGACCAGTGAAAAAGGCGGTTACAAAGATCATATTACTGCAGGTGCTAAAAAGGTCATTCTGACCGTCCCTGCAAAAGACGAGATCGACAATACCGTTGTTCTCGGTGTTAATGACCATGACCTGGATAAAAAGGCAGAAGCATATTCTAATGCTTCCTGTACTACAAACTGTCTTGCGCCGATCGCCAAGGTGCTGGATGATGAATTCGGAATTGTAGACGGATTAATGACCACGATCCATGCATATACAAATGATCAGAATGTCCTGGACCTGCCTCACAGTGACCTGAGAAGGGCAAGGGCAGCAGCCATGAATATTATCCCCACAACCACCGGTGCTGCAAAGGCAGTAGGAAAAGTACTTCCTCAGCTGAAAGGAAAGCTGGACGGTATGGCCATGAGGGTGCCGGTCTGTGACGGTTCGATCGTTGACCTTGTTGTCAATTTAAAGAAAGAAGCAACAAAAGAGCAGATCAATGCAGCCATGAAGAAAGCAGCCAACGGCCCCATGAAAGGTATTCTGGAATACTGTGAGGATCCGATCGTCTCTTCAGACGTGATAGATAATCCTCATTCCTCTATTTTTGATGCTCTTTCAACCATGGTGATCGGTAAAGTTGCAAAAGTGATTTCATGGTATGACAACGAGTGGGGTTATTCAGCCAGAGTTGTTGACCTGATCAAGAAGATCGTATAGGTTATGAGGTTATCCAGGAGGATAATTAATGGATATTAATAAAAAAACGGTAAAGGATATTGACCTTGAAAATAAAAAAGTGATCATGCGGGCAGATTTTAATGTTCCTCTTGATGATAATGGTAATATAACAGATGATACAAGGATCCGGGCAGCAATACCCACGATCAAGTATATTCTGGAGAATAAAGCTTCCCTGATCCTGATGTCTCATCTGGGACGGCCAAAAGGAGTCGTTAAAGAAGAGATGAGGCTTACCCCGGTCGGGAAACGATTGAGTGAGCTTCTGGGGATCCAGGTAAAAAAGACAGATGACTGTATTGGAGACGATGTAAAGTCACAGGTTTCATCTTTGAAATCCGGTGAGGTTCTACTTTTAGAGAATCTGAGGTTCCATAAAGAGGAGACGGATAATGATGAAGAATTTGCCAAAAAGCTGGCTTCTTTTGCTGATATCTATGTAAATGATGCATTCGGTACAGCTCATAGAGCCCATGCCTCCACAGTCGGTATAGCAAAATTCATTCCGGCTGTTTCCGGATTTCTGCTTGAAAAAGAGATCTATTTTCTGAATACCATCTTAAAGAACCCGGAGAGGCCTTTTGTAGTGGTTCTGGGTGGAGCAAAGATCTCTACCAAGATGGGTGTTGTAACAAATCTGCTGGAAAAAGTTGATTCCATGCTTATCGGCGGTGGAATGATCTTTACATTTCTTAAATCCAGAGGGATCAATATCGGTAAATCCATTTTAGAGCCGGAAAAAGAGGTCGAAGCATTCGAGATCTTTAAAAAAGCAAAGAATGAAGAGAAAGAACTGATCATGCCGGTCGATGTTATTGTTGCGGACGAGATCAGCGAGAATGCAAAGACAAAGACAGTGGATGTCAATCAGATACCGGATGATATGAGCGGTGTGGATATTGGACCAAAGACTATAAAGCTGTTCAAGAAAAAACTGCAGGAAGCAAAAACGATCATCTGGAACGGCCCAATGGGCATATTTGAGATAGATAAATTTGCACACGGGACAGAAGAGATCGCCAAGACCGTAGGAAGCGTAAAAGCGACTACTGTTGTCGGCGGTGGAGACAGTGTTGCTGCTATCATGAAGTTCAAATTATCAGATAAGATCACACACATTTCAACAGGCGGGGGGGCTTCTCTTGAATTTTTAGAAGGGAAGGTCCTGCCCGGTGTTGAAGTCCTGGAGGATGCATAAGATGAGAAGAATATTAGTAGCAGGAAACTGGAAGATGAATAAAGATATCCGGGAGAGCCTGGAGCTGGTAAAAAAGATATCTTATGCTGTAAATGATATCAGCGTTCGGGATATCCTGGTATGCCCTCCGTATACATCCCTCTCGGCTGTCCATGAACTTGTAAAAGATACAAATATCAAGCTCGGTGCACAGAACCTGTTCTGGGAAGAGAGCGGTGCGTATACCGGAGAGATCAGTGCATCCATGCTGAAATCAGCCGGATGTGAATATGTGATCATCGGGCACAGTGAAAGACGGCAGTATTTTGGAGAGACTGAAGAGACCGTGAACAAAAGAGTGAAAAAAGCCCTTGAAAGCGGACTAAAACCGATCATCTGTGTGGGTGAAACATTGCAGGAGAGGGAAGGGAGTATCACTGAAAAAGTTGTTGATAAACAGATCCGAGGCGCTTTTGAAGGATTATCAGAAGCTGATTGTGACACGATCATTGTAGCTTATGAGCCGGTATGGGCCATAGGAACAGGAAAGACAGCCACACCGGATGATGCGAACAATGTTCATAAATTCATCCGTAACCTGTTAAAAGAGCTCTACAATGAGAATGTTGCTGAAAAGATGGTTATCCTTTATGGTGGAAGTGTTAAACCGGATAATGCTGCTGAACTGTTTGCAATGGAAGATATTGACGGTGGTCTTGTAGGCGGGGCTTCTTTAAAGAGTGATGATTTTATTGCCCTGATTAAAGCTGGAATTGAATAAAAACAAAAGATAATATATACAGGGGTTATTAACAGTAACCCCTGTTAACGAAGTTACTACGTTAACTAACCGAATATAAATTGAGTTTCCAGATAAAAAATAATAATAATATTGAGTACGGGACTTTTACTGAATTTGATGACCACAGGATCCTTACGGCTGTAAGCTTTCGCAAAGGCGGTATCAGTTCGTCTTCCTATCATTCGTTAAACATGGGGCTCCATACCAATGATAAAAACAAGGATGTCCTTCGTAACAGGGAGCTCTTCTTTAAAGCTATAAATGTAAACTATGCAGATATTGTTACCTTAAAGCAGGTTCACTCTAAAAAAGTAGAGAATATTCAGGCGAAGGATAAAGGAAAAGGCGCATTGAAATATGAAGACTCGTTCAAAGAAGCGGACGGAATGGTGACTGATGTTCCCGGATTACCTCTGGTTGTTTTTACAGCGGATTGTCTCTCCATATTCTTTGCTGATCCTGTTGCCAGGATCATTGGAATAGCTCACAGCGGCTGGAAGGGTACTCTGTTTAATATTGCCGGTGTTATGGTTGACCGTATGGTCCAAAAAGGCGCATCAGTGAAAAATATTATTGTCGGGTCGGGGCCTGCCATTGGAAGCTGCTGCTACCATGTAGGAGAAGACCTGTACAGGAAATTTAATCATAAATATATTGAAATCAGAAATAAAAAGTATTATCTTAACCTGAATGAAGTAAATACGGACAATCTTGTTGAAGCAGGGATAAAGAAGGATAATATTTTCCACAGTAATATTTGTACATCATGCCGTCATGATCTCTGCTTTTCCTATAGAATGGAGAAAGAGACAGGCCGGATGGCCTCATGTATAATGTTATGGGAATAAGAGAGAATGTTAAAGCATTAAAAGATGAGATCAGTGAGGTAGCATTACGATCGGGCAGGAACCCCGATGATATTACCCTGGTGGCCGTGAGTAAGACATTCCAGGAAGAGCATGTACGGGAAGGCTATGATGCAGGCTTAAGGGTCTTTGGTGAGAATCGGATCCAGGAAGCCGAAGGAAAGATCAATAATATAAAGGACCTGGAGATCACCTGGAATCTGGTGGGCCATCTGCAGTCCAATAAAGCAAAAAAGGCAGTAGGGCTTTTTTCCATGATACAGTCGATCGATAAAATATCGACCCTTGAGAAGGTCGATATTTTTGCAGGAGAGCTTGGGAAGAAACAGAATATCCTGATCGAAGTAAATACCAGCGGGGAAGGCAGCAAGTTCGGGATCGATCCGGCTGATGTCAGTTCGTTCCTTTCATCCGCAAAGGCATATTCTCATGTTCAGATCAATGGATTGATGACCATCGGCCCTTTTACAGAAGATATCAGTAAGATCAGGGATTCTTTTTTGGTTTTAAGAGATAAATATCAGGAGGCCACAGCGAAATTTCCGCAGCTTGAGATGGATACTCTTTCAATGGGTATGACTGATGATTTTAAGGTCGCGATCGAATGCGGTTCTAATATGATACGAATAGGAAGGAAGATCTTCGGTTCAAGGAGCATGATGTGATC
>JAHITG010000009.1 GCA_018817865.1 Spirochaetota bacterium | reverse complement strand
TATTCCATGAAGCGCTTTCTCCACCATTATTTCCGGTCCTGCAGAGATAACGTAGAATAAAGTTTTAATATTTTCAAAACCATTTGCAAGTATTTCCGCCAGTATTTTGACATCATCTTTCAGTTCAATATATTTACAGGCCTGATTTAAAACTTCCTTGGTCACCTTCCCTTTATAATCAGGATCATTAGCGATAAGATAAGCCAGTTCACCTCCGGCTTGTACCACATTCTCTTTTCTTAATTTTGATATCTTTTCCTTGTAGACATATCTGTCAATACCTATGCTTTGACTGAGGAGCTGCCCAGTCTCATTTCTGCTGAGGGTATGGTCAAAATCTGAAGCGATTAAAAATTTTTTTTCCATAATTTAAAGTTATTACAAAAATTAATATAGCTTTTTAAATATTATTGTCAAATTTAAATAATATTTGAAAACGACAAAAAGGTTGCCTTCTGAATAAGAACCGTTATTTTGATATTTTAATAAGATTTTTAAGCTTGAGGCCATCATGCTGTTGAATCAGTTAAAGAATAATGATATCAGATACATAAAAGGGGTAGGAGAGAAAAAAGCGCTTTTATTCCAAAAGCTTAATATTTTTAATGTGTATGATCTGTTGACCTTTTATCCTTTCAGGTATGAAGACAGGACAGCTTTAAAAAAAATAAAGGATATTATCCCGGGGCAAATACAGACCGTGATCGGCAGGGTGGTCGGGCATGATCATTTCAGGATCCGGGGACGAAGGACCATTCTAAAAATATTTATTGGAGATGATACCGGCTTTTTTTCATTGATCTGTTATAACCGTAATTTTCTTAAAGATATTCTGAAAAAAGAAATGAAGGTTTTTATCTCATCATCCAAATTTATATATAAGTATAATGAACTTCAGACAGCTGATTTTGAGTATGAGATAATAGATGATGATAACGATACATCTAATATACATACGAACCGTATTGTTCCGATCTATCATTCTACTGAAAATCTTTCCAATAAATTTGTCAGAGTACTTGTATATAGAGAATTAAAAAAAATAATAGATGATATTGAAGATGCTGTTCCTTCAGAACTTCTGCATAAATACAAATTACCGGATTTCAATCTCTGCCTGTATAAGATGCATTTTCCTTCAGATATGAGTGAACTTGAACTCGTGCGGAGGCGCCTGGCGTTTGACAGGTTCTTTTTTCTTGAGCTGGTCCTTGCCTTGAATAAAAGGAATATCACACTTACAGATAAAAAGCAGAAATATACAAAAAAGGTTCTTATGAATAAATTTTGCGAGAATTTAAAATTCACATTAACCACTGACCAGAAAAATGTACTGAAAGAGATCCTGACTGACATGAATGCATCAAAGTGCATGAACCGGTTATTAATGGGAGACGTGGGGTCTGGAAAGACTATTGTGGCTTTGATCTCATCCCTGGTGGCTGCTGAAAATAAAATTCAGGTTGCTTTTATGGTGCCTACGGAGATCCTTGCACTGCAGCATTATACAAATATAAAGGAGTTCTTAAAAGATTATAATGTACAGGTGGAGCTTCTGGTCGGAAATCAGAAGATAAAAGAGCGTGCTGAAGTACTTGAGAGTATCCGGACAGGGTCAGCCGACTTGATAATAGGGACCCATGCCCTTATTGAAGAAAATGTCCAGTTCAATGATCTGGGATATATCGTGATCGATGAACAGCATCGGTTCGGTGTTCTCCAGAGGGCAAAAATGCATTTGAAAGCTCCTTCACCGGATGTGCTGGTCATGACAGCTACTCCCATTCCAAGAACATTATCCTTAACAGTCTACGGCGATCTGGATATATCAGTGATCCGGGAGATGCCCCCGGGAAGGAAAGTCATAAAGACGCTTCATTTTTATGAGAAAAGAGTAAATGAAGTCTATGATTTTTTAAGAAAGGAGATGCTGCAGTCTCACCAGGTATATGTGGTATATCCTCTTGTTAAAGAATCAGAAAAGATGGACCTGAAAGATGCCCAGTCCATGTATCTGAATTTCCGGGATCATATTTTTAAAGATTTTAATACGGGGTTGATCCATGGTAAGATGAAAAAAGAGGAAAAAGAGAGAATTATGAATGAATTCAGAAAAGGCCATATAGACCTGCTGGTATCGACAACGGTTATTGAGGTCGGTGTGGATGTTGCCAATGCTTCTGTTATGGTAGTGGAACATGCCGAACGCTTCGGGATTGCCCAGCTTCATCAACTGCGCGGGAGGATCGGAAGGGGGGATATTGCCTCTACCTGCATTCTTATTACCGGCTATGGATTATCCGAAGAAGGCAGAAAACGCATGAATGCACTGGTGAAGTATAATGATGGTTTTAAACTTGCGGAAATAGACCTTGAGTTGAGAGGGCCGGGAGAATTAATGGGAACAAAACAGACAGGTCTGCCTGATCTGAAACCGGCAAATCTGATCGAAGACAGGAAAATCCTGGAAACATCCAGGGAAGAAGCTTTTCGGATAGTAGATAAGGATCCCCAATTAAAAGCTCATCCTGTTGTTGCGGAGTATTTGAAGAATGATAATTTTAAAGAATTAAATCTGATAAAAGTTTCTTAAGGATTAAAAATTTTAATAGAAATATAAAAAATGGGTGGTATACTATTCTTATAAAAAGTTTGTTATTTTGTTTTTATCTTGAGGTTTCTGTATAAATGCTTAAAAGATCGATCATAATAGTATTATTAATGCTAATATCTGTACCCGGTCTGCCTGGTAAACCTGAGGAAGAAGAATTCAGAGGAAGAAAAATTCCTCAGTTGCCGTTTTATATTTTTACTTACAGAGAACACAAATCATATTATATCCTGTCAGGTTATATGGGAGATGTGCGGGACCTTAAAATAATGAAGATCAAAGAGAAGCAATCAGGGAAGAGGTGTATGAAGGTGATCTACAAACCTGAATTTAATATGCAGAGGAGCGGCTGGTCAGGATTATACTGGCAGTATCCTGCTAATAATTGGGGAAACAGTCCTAAAGGCGGATATGACCTGTCAGGTGCTAATTTTTTATATTTTTATGCCAGAGGAACCAAAGGGGAGGAGGCCATCGAATTTAAAATAGGCGGAATTCAAGGTAGTTACGGAGACTCGGATGACATCACGACAGGCCTTATACTGCTGACAAAAAAATGGACCCTTTATAAAATAGACTTAAGGGAAAGGAATTTAAAGAACATAATCGGCGGTTTCGGTATTATTATGGCTTCTCATTACCATCCGGAGGGGCTTTCTTTTTTTCT
>JAHITG010000079.1 GCA_018817865.1 Spirochaetota bacterium | reverse complement strand
TTTTGATGAAAGTTCGTATGGGGAATGCATACCCAGTATCGGTGGTCCTGCATCAAGTATCTCCATGCCGTAATTGGCTAAAAACTTGGATATGGTACCACCGCCTCCTTCATCGATCTTTCCAAGAGAACCGAACTGAAAAATGACTTTATTTTCTTTAAAGAGTTTTCGGATCTTACCCATATATTCCGCGTTAGCATCATTGGTGTTGTATTTTCCGCCATGTCCCGCATATTTTGTCAGGACAAGGCCATGCCCTAACTTTGCGGTATTATTCAGATCAAATACTTCTTTATAGGTCGGGTCAAATCCCACTTCTACATCTGAAGAGATGGCGAAGCTGTTATACAGGCACTGTTTCAGCATCTTTTCATTGTAGGAACCGTTTATTTTTTCAATAACCTCGCTTAAAAAAAGTTCAAAGAACTTCGATTGAATGGAGCTATTGCCCTCACTTCCGATCTCTTCCTTGTCTATTAATAGTGCCAGGGAAGTACGCTTCGGATCATTTATTTCCATGATAGATTTAAAAGCGCAGAAGGAACTGATTCGGTCATCCTGTCCGTATCCGGCTATAAAACTCTTATCAAAACCTGCTTCTCTCGGAGGAAAGGCGGGCACGATCTCAAGTTCAGCGGAATTAAAATCCTCTTCTATGATACCGTATTTTTTATTAAGGATGTTCAGTATATTGATTTTAACAGCTTCTTTTTCTTTTTCATCTATGGGAATATTTCCGACAACCAGGTTGAGGTTTTCAGCAGGAAAAGCTTCGGAAACCTTTTTATCGCTGATCTTTTTCGAAAGATGAGGAAGCAGATCAGGAATGATCAGGACAGGGTCATTCGCGTCATCACCGATCTTTATATTGATCATTTTACCGTCTATTGTGATCACCTTGCCGTGGATGGCCAGAGGAATATTGAACCAGTGAAATTTCTTGATCCCTCCATAGTAGTGTGTTTTCAGGAATGCCAGGCCGGAATCTTCATATAAAGGATTCTGTTTCAGGTCCAGTCTTGGAGAGTCAATATGCCCGCAGACAATATTGATCCCTTTTTCCATTGGTTTTTTTCCGATAATAGCCAGTATAATGCTTTTTCCTCTGTTGGAAAATAAGACCTTTTTACCTGCAAAATCTGATTCCAGTTTCAGGAAATTATCTAATGTAATAAAACCTTTTTCCTGGGCGATCTTTGAAAAATAATCAACTGATTCCCGTTCAGTTTTAATGGTATTCAGAACATCCATATAATTTTTACTAAGCTGCTCGATCGCCTTATTCTCTTCTTTTGTGACCTTTAGCCACCCGGATTTCTCTTCTGTTTTTAAATGAGCATATTTATCTTTTTTTTCAGCCATTATAAACTCCTTTAATAAATGAGATCAGCAGTTCTCATATTGCTGCTGTCTTATTTGTATATTAATTATAATGTTTTTAAAATCAAAGTAAACAATTTTTATAGTTTTAGAACGAACCCAGTTCTTCATGGCGGATACGGAGATATTCCGACAGGCTTAAAGAGAGATCCATCAGTCCGGAAGATTCATAAGGAGGTAATGAATTAACATATTGAGGAAAAAAGCCGATATTATTCTGCTTCAGTTTTTTTTCATAGTTAATGAGTAAATATTTTACTTCTTTTTTAGCGGTTTTTGAATATTTATGTATCTTCATATGTGCGGTCATATAATGGAACAGGAGATATGGGTGTATCACCCCGGAATGGGACGAGGATGCCTGTGATATGCTGAAATTAGGAATGAAATTTTTAGAATCCGGAGAAAGAGTACGCAGACCAAAGGGGGTTAATAGCTTCTCCCGGACCTGGATAAGGATACTTTCTTTTGTTTTATAATGGATGAGATCATCAAACGGAAGTGACATGGTTAATACCTGAAAAGGTGTCAGATCTTCATCATTTTTATTAAAGGGGGGAATATCTATAATATTATTCATATATTTTTTTTCATTATTCCAGAATTTGTAATAAAAGTTCTTTTTGATGGTAAAGGAGATCTCTTCTGCATGTGTGTGGTCTTTTATATCAGCAAATTTGGCACTTAAGAGTTCAATGATCTTGACAGCATTATACCATAAAATATTCAAGGCAATGTTCTTTCCGGATGAATATTCAATTAATTTGCCTGTATTGAATTTATGATCCGGATCCAGATTGATCGATAAAAGGCCATCGTATTCTATCTTGATATTCTCTATGTGGTTATTTTGAAAATTGTGAAATATGGGTTTGATCTTCTCCCACAGAAAATCCTTGACGAATTTCCAGTCTCCTGTAAATTCTATGAATTTAAATAAAAAAAGCAGATACCGGAAGGAATTATCAATACTGTCATATTGGAATTTTTTTTTATTCTTATCATAGCTTTCAGGGATCAATCCGTCTTTGATGTTATCAGCCAAATATCTGACGATAGATTTTATCTGGTCCCATTTTCTTAGGGAGATCAGAGCAGGAAAGGAGTTGATCATTAATTGAAAGCTGATATAAGGAGAAAGCAGGGAATTTTTAATAAAATAGTGATCATTCTCCTTTTTTAGATATTGATCAGTAGTAAAAGATAAGGTCTTATAGAGTTCGTTTTTGATCTTTAATTTTGTGATGAGCTCTGTTCGTCTATTGATCTCTTTGTCAAATAACAGTGAAAGATCAGCCTCTTTTATCCTTTCGCTTGATATGCTGAAATAGAGCGTATCATTATCCGGTGTAAGTTCATATGTGAACTCTCCGATAGAGGTATAGATCTGCGGGTCCTTTAAGAATTCATTGGTAACGGTTTCCTTTTTTTCGGTATAAAGGGAATCCGAGTGATTAAAGAAGATATTAAATTTTTCAGAGTGAATGTATTTAATATAACCGGCCTCTTTTACCACTTTGTATTTCATGTTGATCAGCTGATCATCAGAGTCTATCTTCCTGATACAGATCAGAGGAGAGAGAGTAAGACTGAGTGATCTGTCAGGATGCAGTAATTTATATTTAATTATCATGATATTTTTTTCATGAACAAGAAGCAGAGATTTTTCCAGCTTAACTCCGTTAATATTAAAAATAAAATGGGGATGAACATCAATATAGAATTTTTCCAGACAATGGATTTTATCT
>JAHITG010000078.1 GCA_018817865.1 Spirochaetota bacterium | reverse complement strand
TCAATAGGAGTCGCTTCAAGTCTGGCCATGAGCCTCCAGATGACCCTTCTTTTAATTCCCTATTTTGTTGTGATCGTGAGCTATCTTTTTAATATGAAGAAGGTGATCACCTTCAAAATGGAATAGGATTTTTATTTATGATAAATGACTGTGGCTGTGGTGGAAAGTTTTTTAAAAATGGGGATATATCGCATCATTACATAATCAATTGCATAGATAAGCTTCTTTAAAATTGGAAAGAACAGGATCTTCTCAACCCTGCCGATACTTCCGAATCCTCTAAGGTCAATCTCAGAACCTTTATGATGAGAGTCCGGACCATTTGTAATGGCTTACCGGTTCCATGAAATAGGTCCTGCCGTCTTTCTTTAAGACTTTATGTGTAAGCTTCAGGGTCTCTCTGATAGTCTTTTCAGGAAGGTGATGCAGGATACCGCTTCCCCAGATGATATCAAAGGAATCGCTTTTTAATTTTTTAATATCCAGTACGGATCTTGTCTTTGCTGTGATATATTTAGTAAATCCCAGTTTGTTGGCTTTTAATTTTGTCAACTGCACCATCTTAGATGAGATGTTTATGGAGGTTACCTGGGCACCCTTTGATGCAAAAAAGCAGTACCAGTCTCCGTTCCCGCTTCCCAGGTCAAGGACCTTTTTATTTTTTAAGTCAGCAGGCATCTGCTCTAAAAGATACTGATATGCGGAGATAAAACGGTGGGGAAGTCTCCTGTAAAAATAGAGGCTTTTATCGTCGATCTTTCTCAGTGTTTTGTCCGCGATCAGGTCAAAATATTCTGCCTGCTGCATGCTACCAGAACTTTTATTAAAAGATCTTTTCTTTGTCGTCATCCCTCTTCCCGATATCTTCGAGTTTTTCCTTCAGTTTTTTTGAATCAAAAATCTTGTAGTGTTGATAAAAGATCAGATACTTAAAAGTGTTAAAAAGAAGTTTAACATTTTTTATAAGACTGATAAAGTATTTGATAAAATTAGGTATTAGAAAATATTTCTTGATCAAAATAAATGGATTCAGGAAATAGCTCAGAAAGATCAGTCTGAATTTAAAAATAATTTGATTAGAAAATTTCTTTATTTCATCAACGGTAAGGTTTTTTAGTTTGAGATAACCGACTGCAGTATGAATAATATCTTTTCTTTCGCCAATCAGCAGGTTTTCTTTTTGAGCTTGATAATAAAGGTCAGTACCCGGATAAGGTGTTGTCATACTCATGGTAATCAGGTCAGGATGGGCTTTCTTTATGAAAGTCCATGTCTCCCCGATCGTCTCTTTTGTCTCTCCCAGTGTTCCTACCATCAGATTAGCTTTTGTCTGTATCCTTCGCCTGGTGCAATTTTTAAATATTTTTATGGCATTATCGATCTTGATACCTTTGCGCATGATCTTCAGGATCTTCTGGGACCCGGATTCTATCCCGAATGTCAGCTGGATAAATCCTGCTTTCTTTAAATATATCAAGATGTCATCATCGATCGCCTCTATCCTGGTAGGAGCATTGATCTTTACTTTCACCTTTCTTTTTATCAGCTCTTCGCAGAATGCTTTGGTCCATATTTTATTAGCAATGGGGTAATCAGCCCCCAGGTTGATACCGGCAACCTTGTATTTTTTAACCAGATGCTCGATCTCATCCACCACATCCTTTACATCCCTGCTCCTGACCCTTCGTCCTACCATCATCCTGTTGGATGGCTGGCAGAAATTGCAGTTACCGGGGCAGCCCCGGCTGGCAATGACATAGGAGCTGGGATAGGGTAAAGGAAGCAGAGGTCTCCGTACAAGGTATTTATCCATCTCCAGAAGTTCTCTGGCAGGCCATGGCAGGGAGGAGAGGTTATTGCAGAAGACCCTCTCCGCATTATGCACTGTTTTATTATTTTTATCTCTGTATGATAATCCTGTAATGGTTTTAAGGTCTTTCTTCTTTTTTAATGCCTGAAATAACTCTTCCAAGGTCAGTTCACCCTCGCTCCTTACAAGATAATCAATAGGCAGTTCCTTCATCACCTCTTCAGGAAAGATAGTAGGGTGGGGCCCTCCAATGATGATCTTTGTTTCAGGAAGATTCTCACGAACGAATTTAATGCATTGTTTTGCCCGAGAATAGAGGGCGGAAGGGATGGAGACACCGAAGAAATCCGGTTTTATTTTTATAATCTCCTGCTGGAATTCTTTATAGTCCGAATAAAGCCCTCCATCTCTTAAATAAACAGTTATT
>JAHITG010000008.1 GCA_018817865.1 Spirochaetota bacterium | reverse complement strand
GTAAGGGCATTGTGAAGGACATTGACGGTCTCCCTGTCTTCTGTGGGAAGGATTTCATCGAGGACTTCAATAATTTGGACTTGGACTCCAAATGCATTAAAGATATGGGCAAATTCTATTCCGATCGCTCCTGCTCCAATAATAAGCATTTTATCGGGCAGTTCTTTCATCATTAAAGCGCCGGTTGAAGAAAGGATGCCCTTTTCATCAATAGGGAAGGAAGGGATCGCTTTTGGGCGGGAGCCGGTAGCAATAATTATATGCTTTCCGGAGATCACTGTACTATCATCCAATTTGATGCTTTGCTCACCTGAAATCTCCGCCCTGTTTTTCTTCAGTTCAATTCCATGTTTTTTAAATAGATGAACGATCCCGGCAGAAAGGATGGTTGCTGCTTTCCTTGATCTCTGATTCACTTTTTCATAGGAAAACCCGGACCTATCCGTTGTTACACCCATCTTTTTCAATTCATTTGAAGAAGTGAATAATTCTGACTGATGTATGAGAGATTTTGAAGGGATACATCCGATGTTGGAACAGACTCCACCGGGCTGATCTTTTTCGATCACTACAACCTTCATGCCCAGCTGGGAAGCGCGAATTGCTGCTACATACCCGCCCGGTCCTGAGCCTATTACGATAAGATCATAATCCATTTTTCTCTCCTTCCTTTGTAATGAATACAATATATCTTAATAAAATGGAATGACAATGGTTTTATCCTTTGATCTCTTTTTTCATTGACAAATAAAATAAAATCTGTTTTTTAAGAGGTATATATTATTTTTTTATATATAATGGGAAAGAATATTAAAGTGTTAATCATTGTTATAATCACTGTAATTGTTTTATGGTCACTTGTCTATCTTTTTAATGAGACTCCTTTTTTATTTAAAGAATCTGAGAAGTATTCTCTTTCAGAAGATCCTGTTCTGTTATGCCCCAAAGCAGGAGCCTTTTCATATACAACTCCTAAAAAAGAGACCATGATCCTTTTTCTGCACGGGTATAAAGCAACACCCCATGACTGGCGAAAGATCGCCATGGCCTTTAAAAAGAAGGCTAACATCGCGGCCCCTCTGTATCCCGGCCACGGAACAAGCGAAGAAGAGTTCCAGAAAACCTGTTTCAGCCAGTGGTATGCCTGTGCCAGAGATGTTTATGTGAAATACAGGAAGAAGTACAAGCGCCTCTATATCTGCGGATTATCCATGGGTGCGACCATAGCCCTGGGCCTGGCGGAGGAGTTTAGCAATGATAAGAAGATGCTTCCGAATGGGATCGTGGCTGTCTCCACCCCGCTGTTTGTAAATAAGATCTTCAAGTATTCCGTACTGTATGATTGGCGTTTCTATTTTACCAGGTTTTATTCATGGATCGTTCCGAGTTTTACGCATCATATTCGGAATGTGGATAAGGACGGATCCGACTGGGTCGGATATGACGGCAGGAAGTTCATGAAACAGATCCACAGCCTGAAAATGGGAATGGCCAGGGTCAGAAAAGGCCTCTCCAGGGTGAGGGTACCTCTTCTGGTATTGCATTCTAAATATGATAAAACAGTTCCCCTGGAAAACCTCTATTATATTGCTGATCAAGTCTCATCTAAAGATATCAGGACGCGGATATTTGATCTGACAGAATGGGAGCATGGACGCCATGTGATCACATTATATGATTCTACCCGCGATAAAGTCAGGAAAGAAATAGAAAAGTTTATTGAAGAGTTAAATAAATAATTGTCTGATATCAGGATAGTTGTAAATTATTCTATTGAAGAGTAGAGGAAATACTCGAATTCTTTTATCTTTATCCTGTTTTTTCGGACATTTATTATTCTTCCTGAAAACAGGTCTTTTACTTTATTTATCTTCAGCCATGCAGGAAGCTCAATGGTTATTTCTTTCTTTGAGCTTCTGGCAATTCCTATTATGTCCACCTCATTATAATAGATCTTGGCATAAATAATATGGTCTTTTTTAATACTGAGAGGGAGATACACTCCCTGGTACATAGCGGGCCGGATTTTTCTGAAACGGATCAGTCTGGAGGTAAACAGAAAGAGGTCTTTCTCATCTTTATTCAGACCTTCGAATTTCATCATCCTCCTGTTATCAGGATCGGCACCGCCTGTAAGTCCGATCTCATCTCCGTAATAGATCAGCGGGATCTCGGAAAGGGAAAAGAGGCAGAGGAAGGCTTTTTTCAGTTTCTGATATGATGATGCATGGTCCACTTTTATATTATATTGAAAGCCGATCTTTCTCTCATCACTTCCCATTGGCAGGTCCCCGTCAGCATAACCCATGAACCGGGCAAAATCATGATTTCCTACAAAAGCGGACATCATGCCCTGATAG
>JAHITG010000077.1 GCA_018817865.1 Spirochaetota bacterium | reverse complement strand
TTACTTATCATTCTGATCAATACCTTTATTATTGCGAGACAAGGATATACTGAAGAGAAAGAGGACACCTTATTCAGCGGATCAAAAACTAACGCCCGATCAAAAGAAATAAAAAATTTTATTTTATCAGGGGAACTGGGCGGTGGGCAGATGATATCACTGGGATTCGGATTTAACATCGGGGATAAACTCTTCCCGGGCAGTCCGAAACAATATGTAAGATCATTCGGGATCATTTTAGGATTCACCCCGCTGGAAGAGGCTGCTGTCTTTGAGCCGGCCCTTTTCCTGGATGGGATGTTAGTCCGCAATATCAGGATATCCGGAAAAAGATCATTGGATATAAAATGGCGGGTCAAATTCGGCTATAATTTTGTTGAATCGAAAGAGTATGACATAAGTGCAAAGGCATACTCCTTTGGGCCTGATTTCCTGTTCAAGATGTCTCATTTCTATATCATATTAAGCACACCGCTTGTGTTTGGAGAAGAAGAGACGGAACTGGCCCCCTGCATCGGCACCGGTGTGGAGTTCGAGATCTGATAAATTGAACCACAGCCTGGGAAGCGGGGATCTCATTATCAGTAGAAATACAATTGTAGGGACAAGGCATGCCTTGTCCCTACATAATATAAATATCCCTTTATTAACTAACTCATTATATTACACATAATAACTTGACAGATCAAAATAAAATAGTAAATTACAGGTATAGTTTATTAACTCATATAATTTATGTTTAAGAACAGAGTATTAATAACTGTACTTTCACTTATTATTCTGACCATTCCCCTCCATGCCATTGATGTCGGTAACGGGGCGGAGATATTAAAAGTGTATCCTTCTGCCAAGGGAAATGCCCTGGCCGGAGCTTTAACGGCTGACCAGGGATTGAACGCCATGTTCTATAATCCGGCCGGCCTTGCTGATACTGATATCTTCTTTACTAAAGGTGTAGGTCTTTTCTACGGCTCATTAAATGAACATAACCTTATGCATGGGGCCGTAAATGCCTATTATGATATAGAAAATTTAGGTGTTTTTGGCTTATCCGTATTATATAATGATAACGGCGATATACCGTTGTTCAGCCTGGATGCTTCCGGTACTGTGACCGATACAGGGTCAAGCTTTAATGCCCGGGATATTGTTACCAGGATCATCTTTGCAAAGAGTTTCCTGGAAGAACGCCTGCTTCTAGGGATAGGGGCCCTCGCTCTCTCCTCTACTATAGAGAGTTATTCTGCTTTTGGATTCGGGGCTGATATCGGGATACAGTATCTGAGTCTCATTCCTAATCTGAATCTGGGATTATCTGTTAAGAACATCGGTACCGGCCTGAAATTTATCAATGAATCCTCCTCTTTTCCAATGAGCATCAATTTCGGGGTGAAATATGTTATCTTTGATGAATCCAAAGTCGTTAATAATGCACTCATCGCTTATCTAAACAGTACCTATTATATGAAGGAAGAGACTCAATTCGGGATCTCCGGAGGACTGGAACTGAGACTGGTCCGAATGATCTTTATCAGAGGCGGATATAATTACCAGAAGGATAACCTCTACAGTCTCAGCGTCGGTGGTGGAATAAAATATTTATTGGGCAGTTTCAGGCCTGAACTGGATGTCAGTTATTTACCTCAAAAAGAATTCGGGAATAAACTGAATGTCGGATTTTTATTATATTTTTAATGGATAATGGATCCGCATCCTGAATAAAAAAGAAGTTTTTAGCAGATTAAACTCTTCAACTCTTCACTATCTAAAACTCTACTTTAACATTGATAGTATAATAATTGATTCCCGCAGAAAGAAGCGACAGGCCGTAATCAAAAGTAATATCCCTCATGGTAACACCTGAACCGATAGTAAATGTCTTATCCGTTATCTTATAACCGCCTCTGAGAAAGAAGAACTTCCACATGGTCAGTTCTATTCCGCTGTTTACAATAGTACTGTTGCCATCCGGAATGGATTCCACTCCAAAACCGGTCTCAATATTCAGGATCTTCCATAGAGTAGGATACCTGTACGTGAGACTCCCCTTTACCAATAGAGGGAAAGAGATACTTCCTGTAGATAAAGTGATCTGCGGTGGCAGTACATTATACAGAATGATCCCGAATGAGATCGGCTGAAGTATTCTCATTAATTTATTTTTAGTATATTTATAAGGATCTTTCACCCTCCACAGAAAGGAAAGGTCAGCACCGATCCCCCAGCCCTCGTATGTATAGATCTTCTGATAATAAAAACCGCTTCTTGCTCCAAGAGAGAAATGCGGTAATACTTCCACCCCGGTTGCGGCATATAGAGTAAAATCCCTGTATTCCATTAAACCTTCCACTTCAGGAGAGTCGGTCCGCTGTTTGATCCCCTTGGTGCTCATATTGATAAATCCTATCCCAATTGGAAGATATTTTGTATCAAACCCGATCCCGGCAAAAAATATATGCGTCAGGTTATCCCATACGGGTAAATAAGAAAGGGTAACGATTGGATTGGCGAGCGTGACCAGACCGGCCGGATTATAATAGATACCGTCACTGTCATAAGAGACAGCATCATATGCAGACCCCAGGCTCATGAACCTTGCATCAAGATTTAATCGCTGCTGAATACCCGGTACCCCGCCATGACCTGTTGCGGCCTGTAATGCAGAAGCAGATAAAAAAATAATAATGAATAAAACTTTTAAAGTTATTCTCATTTCCCTATCCCTGAATTTCTCTATAAATTATATTTAATGCGCCTAATACTATCTTCGGTATTCAACCCTCCCATTCTATACTATAAAATACTACATTTTTGTGTATTCGTCAACATATTTATATGATTATTCTATAAAAAAAGAGTCAGGCACTTTTTTCCCCTGCTTTTCGTGCCTGTTTTGATAGTTTTTTCGGGTAGTCTGAAATAATACCGTTTACCCCTAATTTTAACAGACATCTCATCTCTTTTTTCTTATTAATGGTCCAGCAGATGATCTTTTTTATGTTATACTTTTTCCGGTCATGTGTACTCAGCCATAATACATCATGCTGTACCATTCTCCTGTAAGAGGTCCAGGGAGAAACATTAAATACTATTGGCCTGCCCGCACTTGCAATGGCTGTTCCTGCTTTTTTGGCTTTTTTTACGGAGCTGTAGGATTCCGGGTCCAGGACCAGGCCGTACGGTAGTAATGAATCAAGAGCATATTCAGCACCAGGATAAAGGGACTGCATTTTTTTCAGCACAACTTCGTCAGGTGTCATGATGACTATCTGGTAGCCGGGCCTGTATCTCTGCCGGAGCTTTTTTATTTCAGTAATAATATTTCCGAGTAAATGAATTTCATCTTTTGAGGCCTTCAGATCCAAAAAGACACATTTTAAGGAATCTTTATCCTGCGCCCATTCCATGAATTCCTGCAATGTAGGTATGTGAGCATGTATCTTCCATGCCCATTTCCGCTTGTTAGAATATCCGTAATGTTCCCTTAATTCAGCCAGGGTCAATTTGTGGACCGGCTGTCTGTATTTACTTTCTGAAGGCACACGGGGTTTATACTTGACGCAGGGCTCCAGTCCTGCCTGTCTGAGTAAAGATTTCACTTCATCCGGATCCCAGTCATGCCATAATACCGCCTGCTTATCTTTTGTGAAGCAGATATCGATCTCAAGGGCATTGGCATTGTATTTCAACAGGGCTTTTTCACAGGCATTTATGGTGTTCTCGACCTCATACGCGGCAGCTCCGCGGTGTCCTGTAACTAAAAATGTTTCATCCTTTGACAGGCCGGGATACGGTTTGGGACAGAAAGATGCCAGGTCTTGATACCATCTGGATAAAAGCTGAAAAAAAATTTTCATTATTAGACCTCTTTTACAGGGACAGGTACAATACTTATATAAAGTATTGTACCTGTCCCTGTAATTTCAGTTTACAGTACGCAAAGAAAAAGTCAAGAGAAGTAAATAAGGCAGCGGAGGGTGCCGGAAGCATGCCTTTTCCAAAGTCTGTCTTGATTTTTCTTTTTAAATATATATATTGTTTAATTGAAGTGATAAAGTTAAGGGTTTGTTGCCCAAATGGACTTTCCTATTATTTGTAGGGGTCTGATTTATCAGACCCTTTAAATAATGATCTTATTTACGGGTTCGATGAATCGAACCCCTACAATTTGATTATATTTTACATTTGGGCAACAAACCCTTAAGGCCCGGCACTAAAAATGAAAAAACTTATCATATCTTTAATCCTTATGATCTTTTTTTCAGGCGTCTCTTTTGCCCAGCCTGCCACTAATGCGCCATGGCCCATGTTCATGAACAACCTCCACCATACGGGATGGACAAGCAGGACCGTACTCGGGGTACAGAAATACCCTACCCTGAAATGGTCATACCAGACAGGAGCAGGCGTGGGGCCGTCATCACCCGCAATAGGGCCCGACGGCACAATATACGTGGGAAGCAGAGACAATATTATGTATGCCTTCAACCCCGACGGCTCGATCAAATGGACATTCGCTACCAGTAATGAAATATTCTCATCACCTGCAATTGGGCCTGACAATACAATATATTTCGGGAGCCTGGATAAAAAGATATACGCTGTAACAAATGGAGTCCTTAAGTGGTCCAATGAAACAGGGGAACGGGTCTATTCATCAGCAGCTATTGATACGGACAACACCATATACATGGCAAGTTATGACTCAAATGTCTATGCCATAACCAACGGAGCCGTGAAGTGGAAATATGATGCCGGCAACAAGATCTATTCATCTCCTTCTATCGGGGCAGACGGCACAATATATGCGGGAGACTGGGACCGGGAACTTCTTGCCATAACCAACGGAGCTTTAAAGTGGTCCTATACGACCGGAAGCCTCTTATTCGGCTCACCGGTGATAGGGCCTGATAATACTGTCTACATAACCAGCGATGACGGCAGGCTGTACGCCGTGACCAACGGCGGACTTAAATGGTTCTTTCCCACAGGAGGTGAAGCCGAATCAACACCCGTTATCGGCCCGGATGGGACTGTTTATTTCGGCAGCGCTGATAATAAAGTATATGCGATAACCAACGGTGCAGTAAAATGGACAAATAGAACAGGAGATGATATTTATTCATCCCCTTCGTTAGGGTCGGACGGGACGCTGTATATAGGAAGCTATGACCATAAGCTGTATGCCCTGACGAACGGGGCTGTAAAGTGGTCATTTGAAACAGGGGACAGGATATTCTCCTCCCCTGCCATAGGGCCGGACGGCACCATATACATCGGAAGCTACGACGGGAAGCTGTATGCAATCAAGGAAGGCTCTCCGCCTGGACCGCCGGTCACTAATGCTCCCCCCACAGAAGCTTCTGATAATTTAAGCAAGGTAGTGATCGCGCCGAATCCCTTCCAGCCCGATAAAAACAACGATTCTGACCATGTCACCTTTTATAATTTAACATATGATTTCAGTATCAAGGTATTCTCAACCGGAGGGAAAGAGATCACTGCTATCACCGGTACGACAAGGTCAGGCAGATATACATGGCAGGTCAGGGGAACCGGAGGCAAGCGCCTCACTTCAGGTGTTTATATAATACATGTCACGAACCCGGCAGGCGAAAGGAAACGGCTGAAACTGGTTGTAGTGGATTGAAAAAAAGGGAGCAGAACTTCACGCTTATAATAGTTGAATGTTGAAACACGGCACTTTTTTTTCTTTTTTTCATACGGCACTTTTTTTCGGAATTCCTTCCTGAAATAATAAGCAGATATAAAGCGGAAATATTATCCTTTCCGCCTTATATCAAAACTTATTTATTCTTTTAGCGCATCATTTTACTTCCGGATTTCTGATTCATCATATGTTTCTGCAGGTCATATCCGCATTTGGGACATTTCTGCATCATCATTCCTCCACCCTGTCCCATCATGCCCCTTCCCATCATACTGCCAGGTCCACCCATCATACCATGACCTCTGCCAGTAAAGGCTAAGGAATAATAGACGGATACAAGAAGAAGTATCAGTGAAATTACTACAATGATCCATCCCAGCACGTTCCCGAGACCTTTCAGGCTGGTCTCCTTTGCCGCTTTTGTGAGTACCCAGTACCCGGCCGCAAGCGTAGCCAGTATAACCGGGATCGCTAATGCGTACATCATAAGATTTTCCTCCTTTTATTTATTAAGGCGTATAAGCCTTTTTAAAACTTTTTATCATGTAGTTTGTCTCATTTCGGGACCTTCAATAACCGGGCATTCACAGCCACGATCACCGTACTCAATGACATGAGAAGTGCTCCTGCAGCGGGGGTTAAAAGAATCTCATTATAAAAAATACCGGGTCATAACATTATCACTTCATTAAAAAGAAAGTAAAAAAAGGTATTAGATCAGTTCGTATTTCTGGAGGTCAGCGGTCAGCTTCTCTTCATTGGCCTTGCTCAGATTACAGAGGGGCAAGCGCAATTCTCCGCTTATCTTCCCCATCAGTTTCAATGAAGTCTTGACCGGGATCGGGTTCGTCTCGTAGAACATGGAGTTGGTTAAAAAATAGTATTTATAGAAGAGTTCTTTTGCTTTCTCTGCCTTTTTTTCCGAATAAAGCTTATAAACTTCAGCAACATCATTCGGAATAATATTGGAAACCACCGAGATGATACCGGTGCCTCCGATAGCAAGCATCGGGAGGTATAAGGAGTCATCCCCGGAGAGAAGGTCGATCTTCCCTTCGGTCAATGAAAGGATCTCCTCTGCCTGGTCCACTTTACCGCTGGCCTCTTTTACGGCCACGATGTTGGAGATATCCTTTAACCTCTCAAGCGTAGAAGGAAGAAGGTTGATACCGGTCCTTCCGGGTACATTATAGACTACTATGGGAATGGCAACAGTCTCTGCAACCTTCCTGAAATGCTGGTACAGCCCTTCCTGGGGCGGTTTGTTATAGTAAGGTGTGATCACCAGTGCTCCGTCAGCTCCTGATTCCTTTGCAAACTTTGTCAGCTCGATTGCTTCAGCTGTTGAGTTTGAACCGCTTCCGGCTATAACAGGTACACGCTTCTTCACGGTCTTGATCACGAACTGTATCACTTTTTTATGTTCTTCATGCGTCAGGGTTGCGCTCTCCCCTGTAGTACCGCACGGGACAAGGCCGTCGATCTTATTTTCGATCTGGAATTCGATCAGCTTTTCAAAACTGTCAAAGTCTATCTTTCCATCTTTAAAAGGAGTTACAATGGCGGTGAATGCACCTTTAAACATAAAATCCTCCGAAATGCTTTCAATGTTTTTGTATTAATTAATACATTATATTAATATGTCAATACTTTTATTATATGTTTTGTAATACGTCAGTCATTGGCTTTTTTTTATAAGTAGGGACAAGGCATGCCTTGTCCCTACAAAATAAATATTTTCTCCCGTAAACTAATGAATTACCCTATTTACAAAAAACCTAATCATTAGACATACTTGCTTCTCTTCAAAAGATAATTATACAGTATTTCCTCAAAATTAACAGTGGTATCAAAATAATGAATATCAATATCCGAACGCTTTGCAAAATTTTCCAAAGTCTTATAGTGTGCAGTTATACTGTTAAGGTACTCTTCTTTTATCGAGAGCGGATTCAGGGTCAAAGTATCATTCATCTCCATATCAATGAATTTAATATTATCCTTAAAAGCAAAATCCAGCTCTACCTTATCATTTATTACGAAGAGGATCACATCATTTTTTTTACTTTTAACAAATTTAACTCCCTCAATGATCTTTTCAACCGGGTGGAGGAAGTCAGAGATAATGATCACCAGGGACTTTTTCTTGATCTTTTCACTCAGGTAGATAAAGGTCTTCTTGAACTCGCTGATGCCGGCCGGCTTCACTTTTTCCAGCTCGTTCAGCACATTATTGATATAGACCAGTCTTTTAGAGGGTGTAAAGGTCTTGCTGATCCGGTTCGAAAAAAGAGTAAGCCCGGCATAATCATTCTGAATAACGGAAAGATACAGAAGGGACCCGGTGATATACTTTGAATACTCCATTTTACTCAACGTACCGCTGTACTTGAACTTCATGGAACTGCTGGTATCCAGGAAGATATTAAGATTGAGATTGGATTCCTCGTTGAAGCGTTTGATATAATACCGGTCTGTTTTTGCGTACAGGCGCCAGTCAATATATTTAAGGTCATCCCCCTGGTTGTAGGCCCGGTGGTCCCTGAATTCCACGTTGATACCGAACCTGCTGCTTTTATGCAGTCCCGAAATAAACCCTTCAACGATCTCTTTTACCCTTAATGAAAACTTCCTGATCTTTGAAAGATATCGGGGATCTAAATATTTATTATACCTCTTTATTTCCATATAAGACTGCTTTATAAAAAGAATAGCTGCCCGATCAAGCTGATCACATTATTTTTTCTTGTTCAAATGTTCAATTATTTTATCAACAACATCAGTTGACCGTATCCCTTCAGCTTCAGCATTAAAATTAGTAATGATCCTGTGTGAAAGCACATTATATGCGACAAAATTCACATCCTCTCTTGAAACGGTATACCTGTTATCCAGTATTGTCTTGACGCGGGCTGCATGAATAAGGAACTGTGTAGCACGCGGGCCTGCTCCCCATTGAACGAATTCGTTAATAAAGGAGAGCGGGTTTTTCTTCTCAGGCCGGGTAAAGCGGACCAACTTAACCGCATAATCCAGGACAAAATCAGAAATAGGGATATCATTGATCATATTCTGGACCTCAAGGATCTTTTTCTTGCTGATGATCTTCTTGATCTTGTTTAAATACCCGGATGTGTCTTTCTTTGCGATCACTCTTTCCATTTTCTCATCCGGATAATCTATATTTATGCTGAATAAAAACCGGTCCAGCTGGGCTTCCGGCAGGGGATAGGTCCCCTCCTGCTCAATTGGGTTCTGAGTAGCCAGCACAAAGAAGGGATCGTCCAGGCTGTAGGTCTTCCCGTTCACGGTCACGATCTTCTCCTGCATGGACTGAAGTAAAGCCGCCTGTGTCTTGGGCGGTGTCCTGTTGATCTCATCTGCCAGCAATACATTCGTGAAGACAGGGCCCTGGATGAATTTAAAATTCCTCTTCCCTTTTGCCCCCTCTTCAATAATATCACTGCCTGTAATATCTGACGGCATCAGGTCGGGAGTGAACTGAACCCTGTTAAAGCCGAGGTCCATTGCCCGTGCCAGTGCTTTGATCAGCAGGGTTTTAGCAAGTCCGGGCACACCGATAATAATACTGTGCCCTTTTGCAAGCAGGGAGATAAATATCCTTTCAAGAATATCTGTCTGCCCGATGATCACCTTTTCCACTTCCCTGAAAAGATCTTTCTTGAGCTGTCCTACTTCTTTGATTACTGTTTTTTTATTACTCATAGACTATCTCTTATCTATAGCTATTTACCTTTTTTCTTGTGTCTGTCGCGTTTTCTTCTCTTTTTTCGCTTATGTGTAGCGATCTTCTGTAGCTTTCGTTTTCTACCGCACGGCATGAAGAATTACCTCCTGTAAATCATTTTTTTATTTCCTCAACATAATTCAATCTCAAATTGGACAGGGTCGATTTCATGATATTATCTTCTTCTTTTGACAAATTACCCGTAGTCTTTATCTCAAGGATCTCCAGCAGATCAATGATCTCTTTTACCTGTATCAAATTCTTATCAATTTTACCTGTCTGAGGATTCGGGATCTTTCCGAGAAACTGCCATCCTAAAGCGCCAAGCATGATAAGATATGAATAAAAGGTCAGATGTACGGGAGGATTACCCGCATGAGGTTTGGCTGTATCCTCAACCTTCTCTGCCTGATCTGCGCTCACATCCTTCTCTTCTTTTTTAGCATCTTTAGCATCATTATCCTTTTCTTTTGCTTTTTGACTCTTTTTTTTATCTTCTTTTTTCGCGGACATTAACTTCTCCTCATGAAAAAAAATCTGATAATCTGAATTGCTCCCAAAATATATATGCTCATTTTCAAAAATCAACTAAAAGTTGGTAAATTTTAACCAGTTCACACTCTGAAATTTTTGAAAAAAATTTCGGGTATTAAGTCTCCCCGCGAAGTACCCGCAAGGGTGTAGGTGACAGAGTCATAAGGACACAGAGTAAATGCAGGGACAAACATCCCCCGGGAAAAAACAGGAAAAACATATGGACATCTGAACAAAATTTGATATATATAATTATACATTCGGGGATGATATATTAGGGAAATGTAACGTTCAGAGTGTATGGTGTGGAGAAACTAAGGGATATGTCAAATGTCAAAAATCGAGACCTTTCTATGATTAAAAAAAATATAAAAGATCAGATTATTAATATATTTGGAGAGGATCACTCACCCACAAATATTGGACAGATACCTGAAAGTGCAGATATAGCAAAAATCTTTGGAGTAGATTATTTGCATTATAAACTTGAAAATGGTGATGATCTATACATTACAAAAAATGGCCTTCCGATTATCCAAAATTTAATACCTGAAAATTACTGGACGGATGAAAGCTGGTTTAGAAAAAATTCAATAAAACTAAATGGCACCAGTACGGTCTACAAAATCAAAACTAAGGAAGTAAATAACAGAAGCAAAGACATTGTCTTGAAATGGAATCGTATGGGTCAGGATATCCCGGGTGAAGAAGAGTCTGAAGAGCTGATGAATGTTGAATTCAATAGCCCTTTTGAAGAATTCTCACTGCTTAAAGAGTTATTTAATACACGGTATGAATCTCCCGGCAAAATTATAACCCAATTACCTTATGGTATTTATGTGCCATTAAAAAGTGCTAAACTATGGCAAACAGGAAGAAAAGAATATATAATGCAAACCAAGATAAAAACCCATTTTGAAATTGAATTAGATATGCATCGTACATATGCGGTCATTTATGGCTGGATAAAAGGTATTGATGCTGTGCAGGCTTTTGAACAAGGATTATTAAATAAAAAAGAGATGGAAGACCTCACACTAAAAGTTGAGAATGACATGAGACGCAAGGTTTTTCAGGTGAGGGATAGAAAACCAGATCATATCATTGTAAAACCGTATAGAGATGGTACACTTGTAAAAAACAGAAAAGGAGATATTCTTTATGCTGTCATTGATTATGAATTACTTGAAAGAACTCCTGAAAGAGAAAAAAAAATCAATAAAGATAAAAGACATCAATATTTAAAAAAGCAAGTGAACAGATTTGATATTAATATAAAAGAGATTAAATTCCCTCCAAATTTATACCCGGTAAAAATCTTTGGTGTAGATTATGTTTATGGACATTCTGAAAGTACAAACGGAAAACTCTGGGTAGTTGGAAGAGATTCCAAACTTTTTGATTATTTTCTGCCGGAACGCTGGGAAAGTACTCCGCGAACTAAATTATCTATTAGTAATGAAATTTATTATACTTTAACAAAAGATAAAATTCACCTTGTCTGGAAAGTTTCAAATGTAGGTATCCAGCCGGATATAGATCCTTATAAAGAAGATGAAAGAAAAATATTAAAATATGGATATAATAGTCCGTTTGAAGAAGTAAGTATTGCTATAGAGCTTAATAAAAAAGGGATTCGGATCGTTTATCCGAGGGCAATATATATGACAGGAAGTGAAGTTAACATCCCTGAATCTCTTACTGATACCAGCAGATATAAAAGTCATAAACATCTTATTACCCCGGATAAAATTCCTGTTTTAAAAAAGGACTATAATTATATAATAATCTGGGGATACTGGAATGGGCCAATTGAAAGATTAGCTGTTAAAGATGGAGATTATTATAATGGTATAAATGCATTAGATGCCTATAGAAAAAAAATTATTACCTTAAATCAGTATATTTCTTTAATAAAAAGAAAAAAAGAAAAATTGGCTAGAGTAGGAATTCAAGATTTAAACCTTAGAGGTAATCACCTGCTTCTTTCACTTGATCAAAAAGGCTCTCTTGTAACAGATAATCAAAATCTGCCGGATGTAAGAATTTGTAATTTTGAATTGCTTAGAAAAATGAAGTAAATCAGGGGCATAGTGATTTTCTCGGGGTTGGGGATGACATATTGTGAGATACATAAAAAAACGCCCCTAAAGGAGCTTGCTACATTTCTTCCTTAATACCCCATGAATTTCACTTCAGAGAAATTCCTCGGAGTGAAAAATTTCTGGGGGTGGTTCCTCTTTTATTAAAAAAAAATGGAAATTGTATTTTCAACAATTATATTAACGAATACAATATTCAGACAGTTCCCTATTCCATGGAGGCAAATACTGTATGTTATCCATTATAAATGAAAATTTAGTGATCATAAATGATAAATGCAAAAATAAAAATACCCTTCTGGAGGATATGGTCGAATTATTACATAAACAGAATAGAATATCTGACAAGAAGCTCTTTTTAAAAGAGATCATGGATAGAGAAAAGATACAGAGCACCGGAATAGGAGAAAATATAGCTATTCCGCATGCAAAATCAGAGACGGTCAGGATCATCTCTGTCGTGATCGCCATATGCAGGAACGGGATCAATTTTAAATCATTGGATAATAAACCGGTAAAGATCGTCTTTCTTGTGGCAGCCCCCAAAGATTTCGTAAAAGTGTATCTTCAGATGATCGCAAAGATCGCAAGAATACTGAAACACGCTAAATGGCGGGAAGAATTCCTGAAAGCGGGTAACAATGAAAAAGTGATCAGCCTGATACGGGATTTCGACAAAGAATATCCCGATAGATTAAATCTAAAATTAGACAAAGAAAATATTTTATATAAGGAATAGAGGAATATATGTTTTTACTGTTGATCATTATTTATAAAGAAAAATACCTGGAAGACTTTTTAACCACCCTTGTAGAAGTCGGGGTCCTGAATTCAGTAGTTATTTCCACTCAATCGCTTGAAGAAGCATTACCGATCAATGTCCCGATCTTTGCCGCTTTGAAGTTCACCATGGAAGGTGGAAAACCATTCACAAAGGTCGTTCTTTCTCTGATCGATAAAGAAGAGATTATTCATGAAATAAATGCCCACCTGCTGGATTCCGGGATAGATATAACAAAGGAGAAGATCGGAGAAGTATTGACCATACCCATCAGTAATGCTGTGGGACGAAAGCCATATATGGAAATAAAGTAACAGATCAGACTGTGAAGGATATCAGTCCATAAAACATATAAAGGGTGCAGATAATGGCACCTGTGATCAAACAAATTGTTGAAATCACTTTATAATTAATTATAATTGATATTTATGAAAAGAGTAATTACAGTAAGTATAATTTTCATTATCTGCTTTGTCATAAAAGGTTTCGGGGGAACAACAGCTACAGCTTTAGATATTGCGGGGAATGCCTATGAGAAGAATATGGGGTACAGTTCCGCTGCTTTAGAGAACAGCCTTGGCGGAGTAACATACAATCCTGCTGTTATCGCCGATCTCACTTCCATTTCAGGTTCACTCACCTATTTTGATTACATTGATGACTTTAATATGTTCTATGGAAATATCAGCTATCCTGCTTTTAAAAAGCTCAATATCCTGGGACGATTCGGTTATTTCTACATGCCGTCGATCAATGATATCGAAACAGGAGAGGAGCTTGGCTATAAGGAACTCTTTATCGGCGCGGGAACCGGTTATAAATTCCTGAATAACAGATTATCCGCAGGTGCCGTAGCTAATTTCTACACAGCTACTATTGCCGCGGATATTGCATCAACTTTTTTTCTGAACTGCGGTGTGAATTATTCCTTTCTCCTTCCTACTGTTATAATACATAAATTCATAATTGGATTAAGCATCCTGAACCTGGGACCGGATATTACATTTAACAGTGAACCATCCTCCCTCCCGCTTAACATCAATTTTGGAGTACAGTATATCTTTGATCATAACTACAAATTATTCGCCGGACTCAGGAAATATACAGCTTATGATAACTTTTTATATAATATAGGCGGTGAGATCATAATATACAGGATCCTCTCTTTCAGGGCAGCCATGATCGAAGATGTCAACAGCTTAATAAAATACAATTTAGGCCTTGGCTTTGATCTTAATTACACGGATTATCACTTTATGCTTGATTATGCTTTTCTGCCCCTGGAAACAGTAGATTCCGCCTATCTGATCACATTAAGTTTCCGATTCCCGTTTGAAAGCGAAAAAGAGGATAAGACCGGAAAAAACTGGAAAAATATGTGGACATCTGAATAAAATGTATTAACATATTTACTCCTTGTGCTGTCCTGCCTGCAGTAGCAGCACCCGTTTATTTATAGGTCCAGAAGGAGGTACCATATAATGAAGAACTATGAACTTGCTCTTATTATTAAGGAAGATGAAAAGAAAACAGCAGATTCTTTTAATAGGATCAAAGAGCTTTTAACATCCAAAAACATTAAGATCAACAAAGAGGATACTTGGGGATCCCGTAAAATGGCTTACCCGATTAAAAATGAAACATCGGGCTATTATGTTATCCTTTACATTACCGGTGATTACCAGAACATCAACATTGTAGAAAAATCTCTCCTTATCGATGACAATCTGTTGCGATACCGATTATTTAAAGATGAACCGAAAACGGATAGCAAGATCAATAAAAAACCAAGGAGAAAAAAATGAGTGATGTAAATACCGTAGTCGTAGTCGGCAGGCTCGTAGAAAAACCGATCATCAAGTACGGGGCGTCGGGAACTGCAGTCACTAATTTAAGGATAGCAAATAACACTTATTCTAAAACCAGTGAAAGCAAGACCAAAGTTAACTTTTTTACAGTAGTAGTATTCGGCAAACAGGCTGAAAACTGTGAAAAATATCTTGATAAAGGAAGACAGGTCATCATAAACGGAAGACTTGACCAGAATTCATGGGAAGATAATAACGGGAATAAACGCTCTACGGTTCGAGTGATCGCCAACAGTGTCCAGTTTATTGGAGGGTCACCGGCAGCCAAAGACACTTCTATTCCTTCTCAGGATACCGTCGATACCAATGGATCGGATCAGGCTTCAGACGAACCGGCAATGGATGCCACTACAAGTGACTTTGATTCAACGTTTGAATCACCAATTGATGATACAGACAATATACCATTTTAATCCAACAGGAGATCAACATGACTGAAGTAAAAAAAACAGAAGTAAAAAAATCAGAAGAAAAAAAGATAGATAGAAAAGAGAAAAGGGATACAACTGTAAAAAACGAACCCAAAAAAGAAGCAAGCGAAAAAAAGGTCACAGCATCCGAAGAAAAGCCAAGAGCAAAAACGGATGAAAATAGTGAGACCGGTAAAAGTGACACCAGAAGACGGCCTCCATACCAGAAAGCAGCTTTTAATCCAAGGTTCAAAACAAAACAGATGCCCTACTTTAAAAAAAAGGTCTGCAAATTCTGTACCGGCCAATACCAGTCCATAAACTATAAGGACATTGAAATGCTCAGGAGATATGTATCAGACCGCGGAAAGATCCTTCCCAGAAGGGTCACGGGGAACTGTGCCAAGCATCAGAGAAGGCTGTCTAATGCAATTAAAAGAGCCCGGATATTGGCTCTTTTACCGTTCGTATCAAATTAAAATAAATAATGAAAATCCCATCGTCGAAAAACAGAACTGTACATGCTACCGGATTGATCCTGCTTACTTTTACACTGCATTTAATATTTTTACTGGCATTTACTAATTTACTGACAAGCAGCAGTGTAAAATTTTTTCTTATCATCCTGTATTATTTTTACCTTGCGCCTCTCTTTTTAGCAGTTGCAAAATACAAATTCAAAGAATATGCCATTCCCTCATTCATTATCCTCCTGATCCTGATCATTTTCCTGAAGATGATGACCATCTCTATCCTTATTCACCTTTTAATACCCGCCCTGATATTTAAACTGATCTTTAAAGACCATAAACTGAAAACTTACAATAAGACGGTCTATTCGTTTCTCATTTATACCCTATCCCTTACAGTCATCATCATCCTGCTGTTACAATTTGAATCTGTCAAAACGGTCTTTAAAGAGCAGCTTGAATTTATTTCGAAACAATGGGATTCCTCCATGGAAACACTGAAAGCAAAAAATGTCCCTTCCAAAGAGTTGATCAAACTTGGAGAGGCAAAAACGCTGGTCATTAATATCTTCACAAATTATTATCCTGTACTGATCTTTTACTTCTTTTCAATATCCCTCTTTATTAATTTTGTTTTCGGTATTCTGCTTATATCAAAATATGTTATTAAAAAACCGGCGTTTTTTAATCTCTTTTATATTAAAACCCCGGAGCATTACATCTGGTTATTCCTGACTTCCTGCCTTTTTGTTATCCTCTCTTTCTATTTCAGGAAACCGCTGTTTAAGATCATCTCGATAAATATAGCTTTAATCGGTGCATTCATATATATCATGGAAGGCAGCCTGATCTTTGTATATAAGATACTGAAGCTGAGGTTCCATTTTTTTTTAAAGATCGTCCTGTTATTTATACTGTTTCAAATATCATTCTCGTATCTCCAGTATGCCGCTCTCTTTTTCGGAGCTCTGGGGATACTGGATTACTGGTTTGATTTCAGAAAGATCAATCAGCTTACAAATAAAAGAATAGATACGCTTGTTTAAACCCATAAAGGAGTACAAAGATGAAGATTATACTTCGTGAAGACGTTAAGAACATTGGTAAATCAGGAGACACCAAAGAAGTAAAAAGAGGCTATGCCGTAAATTATTTATTACCTCACAAATTAGCTTATCCTGCAACGGGATCATATTTAAAGATGTTTGAAAATGAAAAGAAAGTATCTGAAAAGCATCTTGAAAAGGAAAAGAAGGAAGCGGAAGAACTGAAGGCGAAATTCGAGAATCTCTCTTTAAATATCAGTGTCAAGACAGGAGAAGATGAAAAGATGTTCGGTTCTGTTACAGCAGGTGATATAGCTGATAAATTAAAAGAGACCGGTATTGAGATCTCAAAAAAGCAGATCGCTTTAGAAGATAATATTAAAAAACTGGGGATATACCACGTACCCATCAAGATAGCACCCGAGGTCGAAACAGAACTGAAAGTCTGGATCATCAAGGAGTAGTATTTGGTAAAACAGATAATAGACCAGAAACGTTCACCGTATAATCTTGAAGCAGAACAGTCCTGCCTTGGATCTATTATTCTTGATAATGAATATATAAATGAAGCCATACAGAAGATCCGTGTCGATGATCTCTATTTTGAAAAGAACAGGATCATTTACCAGATCATCATTGAGATCCATGACAAGGGGATCCCTGTGGACCTTGTCACTTTAACAAATGCTCTTAACGATAAAGGCCTGCTGGAAAAAACAGGTGGAGCAGAATATCTGAATGATCTGGCCAATATCGTACCGTCCTCTGCCAATTTTGCATATTATGCTCAGATCGTTTTTGAAAAATCACTGTTGCGAAGACTGATATCCGCCTCCAACCAGATCCTCTCCAATGCATACGAAGAAGATGCAACCATTTCAGATATAATGGATGAAGCGGAAAAAGCCATCTTTGATGTTACACACCGAAGAATAACACAGGATTTCCAGAAGATCGGCGATCTGATCCTGAATACCATTCAGACCATAGAAAAATTATTTGAAAAACAGGAATACGTCACGGGTATTCCGTCCGGTATCATAAAACTGGATGAAATGACATCAGGTTTTCAGAATTCAGAACTGATCATTATTGCGGCCAGACCAAGCCGGGGGAAATCATCTCTGGCGATTAATATTGCAGAGCACGTAGCCGTTGACAACAAGATCCCAATTGCCTTTTTTTCTCTGGAAATGGCTTCGGAGCAGATACTGATACGGCTCCTGGGTTCTCAGGCAAAAGTAGATATCAAAGCATTACGGTCGGGCTTCTTCCCGGATTCAGACTGGCACGCCCTGACCAATGCGGCTGCACTTCTGCATGATGCACCTGTCTATATCGATGACACACCAAACCTCGGCCTTATGGAACTGAGAGCAAAAGCCCGGCGTGTAGTGGCAAAACATAAAATAAAATTGATCCTGCTCGATTACCTCCAGCTTATTACTCTGAGCACCAGAAAAGAGAACCGTCAACAGGAGATATCCGAAATTTCCCGGTCTCTAAAAGCTCTGGCAAGAGAACTTAAGATCCCGATCATCGCCCTCTCTCAGTTGCGAAGATTACAGAATGAAACAGACAGGCCAACCCTCTCAGACCTGAGGGAATCCGGAGCCATAGAACAGGATGCGGATGTGGTCATTTTTATTCATCAGCCAAAAGCAGACAACGAGGAAGAGAATTCGTCAGCGCCGTTAAAATATGAATTATTGCTTGAAAAACAGCGTAATGGCCCAACCGGCAGATTAGAGGTTCTTTTTCATAAGAAATATACAAAATTTGTTAACCTGTCAAGAGATATAGAATAACATTCATGCTAAAATAAAGTCAACCGTAACCTTTTTATCAGTTAGAATGAAATATGAATTTGAAAGACCATTGTAATTAAATAAAAAATTTGAGGATTAAATGTTTTTTTTTATTGGAAAAAAGCTCTTATTATTACTGAGTGCAGTAGGGAAAATATCCAAACTTTTTATTGATACAATAAAATGGATCTTTAAAAAACCTTTTGATCTAAAGAATATTATCAGCCAGATGGTCCATATCGGATATGATTCCATCCCTGTTGTCATGCTGACATCCCTTTTTACAGGAATGGTCTTTGCCCTTCAGACAGGTATAGGACTGGAATCCACATTAAAGGGAACATCCACCTTTGTAGGAGGGGTCCTGATCATTGCCTTAGTGCGTGAACTCTCCCCGGTGTTAACAGCACTTATTATTGCAGGAAGGATAGGGTCATCGATCGCGGCAGAGATCGGTACAATGCAGGTAACAGAACAGATAGATGCCCTCAAGACACTGGCAACCAATCCTGTTCAGTATCTTTCTGTCCCGAGATTTATGGCTCTGACGCTCATGATGCCGGTCCTGGTCATTCTATCCAATTTCATCGGATGGGCTGGAGGAGCATTTGTTTCGACTTTTGAACTTGAAATCCCTTTCTTAACCTATTTTCATAATTCTCAGGCTGCCCTCAAATTAGGAGATATAATGAGCGGGTTGATCAAAGCATCTTTTTTCGGCATGATCATTGCTGTTATAGGATGCTATAAGGGATTTGATACAAGAGGCGGTGCAGAAGGAGTAGGTAAATCAACGATCAGTTCTGTTGTCATCTCATCTATACTGATCCTTGTTTCAGACTATTTTTTAACCACATTTCTAAGTTTTGCATTTAATATATAAATCATGAAAAATACAAAAAACAAAAAAATTAAGATAAGAGTCAAAGATCTCTGGAAGAGATTTGGCGAAAATCAGGTCTTAAAAGGTGCCAATCTTGAAGTCTTTGAAGGAGAATCCCTGGTTATTATCGGAAGAAGCGGAGAAGGAAAGAGTGTCCTCTTGAAACATATCAGCGCATTGATCTATCC
>JAHITG010000076.1 GCA_018817865.1 Spirochaetota bacterium | reverse complement strand
ATGATCTAATAATTATATTAGAGATTACAAACATCGTTGTTTAAGTTATCTTTAATAATATTAAAGTCTGATCATCATGCTGCTCTGCTTCCCCTACAAATTCATCGATCTCTTTTGTAATACTTTTTCCTATATCTTCTGCTGATTTATTTTTGTTATTCTGAATGATCTTTTTGACCTTATCAAGAGAAAATTGATCCCTCTTTTCATTCATTGCTTCAGTGATCCCGTCCGTATACAGCATAATGATATCTCCTGTTTTTAATGTGACTTCACCTTGATTGTATTTCTGATCTTCGGATATTCCAACCGGTAATCCTTCGGTATCAAGTAAATGGAATTTATCCTCGATCTGTCTGTAAAGAAGCATGGGGCCGTGTGCCGCATTGGAGTAGATCAGTTTCTTTGTTTTGACATTCAATAAAAAGTAATACATGGTGGCATATCTGTCTTTGGTGCTTTCAACAGATAAAAATTTATTCAGATAGTTCAGGATACTGGATGGTTTCAGGTTTGGCTTCAGGATATTATGCAGTGTTGTTCTGATCATGACCATGACCAAAGCAGCGGGAACACCTTTTCCGGCTACATCAGCCATAACAGCGGCTAAATTCTCATTATCAAAATTCATGAAATCATAATAATCGCCGCCTACTCCTTTTGCCGCTTTATTATAAGCAAAAATAGTAACATGATGCATCTTCGGTATTTTTTTGGGAAGGAGATTTTTCTGTATTTCCCCTGCGATCTCCAATTCTCTTTCATCACGCTGTTTTCCTAAAAGCTCATTGTAAAGCCTGAAATTGTTTAAAGTAATAGCTGCCTGTTCTGACAGGGTCTGAGCCAAAGAGAATTCATCTGCCGTGAACGGACCTCCTTCTTCTTTATTGCAGTATGAAACAACGCCGATGACTTCATCTTTAAATTTTAACGGCACTACAATTAGTGTCCTGATATCCATTAATCCTTTTGCCGTCTGTATGATATGCTTGCTGTTCAAGGCATTGGGGATCAAAAGCGGTAATCCGGATGCAGCTACAGATCCCAGGTAGGTTTCTCCTACAGGTATCTTTTCGCTCTTAAATTTTTCCATAAGGAATTTTTCTTTTGTTGCCGTATATCCTTCAACCATTCCCGTAGGCGGATACAGCCCATGGATATACTTCGCGGTCAGATATTTCTTATTGGGAGAGACAAGAAGTAAAGCTGCTGCTTTACATTTGATCACCTCGATGGAATAATTCAGGATCAATTCCAGGATCGTATCAAAGTTTGCTTCAGCGGTCAATCCCTTTCCTACTTTATGAAGGAGGGTCAGAAAGATCTCCCGTTCATAATTTAAATGCTCTATATTTTTATCTAATTTTTTATACCCTTCCAGGATCCTGGAGTAGGCTATAATGACTATAAATGAATAAAGGATAATTTCGGCAAGATTTTTAACAATACTGTTTGAAGCAAAATATAATACATAATGAAGGATATATATGATCAATGTGAGGTTGATCAGGATCCTGTTTTTTACTATTATATTTAATTCATCGCCGAAAAAGTGTGCATTCAGGCGTATAATGACATAAACAATGATCGCTGAAACTGCCAAACGAACGGCCAGCATGACATAAGGAAAGATGATGTATTTTTCTGTCTGAAAAATATAAATAGAGATCAGAGACAGGATTATAAGCGAAAATAAGACCTTTATCAGCTTTAGCGGCTTTGTATCCTCTGTAAAAATGAATTTTGAAATTATGATCAACAGATAAAAGATAGGAACAAATGAGATGATATAGTAAAAAGGAAGGAATTTTGTAAAAAGGATCGTGCTGTTAAATGAAATAACGGCCTGAATGATCGATTCCTTAAGGATCATCAGGATGAATAATGTAAGTAAGGACTTACTGGTGCTGTTATGTTCCCTTTTTTCCTCTGCAAAGATTACTATAAAACCAAACAGGGGCAGAAATATTTTTAATATATTTAGAATATAATTCATTTTAACTTAATTATGATAGCTTGTAATCGATAAAATATAGTATTTGATTTATTAATGTCAAGCTTTAATTTTATTTTTTATTTCGTTTATTATGCTGTTTATATAGTATAAATTGTGGTAAGTAGCTAAATTATAGCCGAGTATCTCCTTTACATTAAAAAGGTGATGAAGATAGGATAAAGTGTAATTTTGACATACTTTACATGTACATAAAGGGTCTATCGGGGCTTGTGAATGCTTAAATCGGGCATTTCTCAGCTGTTTATTTCCGTCTCTGGAGAAGACCTGCCCATTCCTGGCATTTCTGGTGGGGAGAACGCAGTCAAACATATCAACACCCATATTGATCGCTTCTTCGATCTCTTTTATTGTTCCCAGCCCCATGAAGTACCTGGGTTTTTCTTTTGGCAGATGATCAACACATGAATCCAGTATATCAAAGGTCTTTTGGTAGGTTTCACCCACGCTTAAGCCGCCAATGGCATACCCGTCAAAATCGAGGGAAACCAGCTCTTCAGCAGACTCTTTTCTCAGGTCCTTGAAAAATCCTCCCTGTACGATACCGAAGATATTCTGCTCTTTTTTTTTCTGTTTTTTAAAGTAAGAGAGTCCTTTCTCTGCCCACAGGGTAGTCCGTTTTAGTGCCTTCAGCGTTTCTTCATGGGTTGCGGTATGTTTGATACAGTCATCAAAACTCATGATGATATCCGATCCAAAGAGAAGCTGTGCCTCTATTGCTTTTTCAGGGGTCAGAAATATCTCTTCCCCGTCAATGTGTGACCTGAAGAGTACTCCTTCATTCGTGATCTTTCGCAGGGAGGAGAGGCTGAAGACCTGAAATCCGCCGCTGTCCGTAAGGATCCCCCGGTCCCAGTTCATGAACTTATGCAGTCCACCGGCTTTTTTTATTACTTCCAGCCCGGGACGAAGGTAAAGGTGATAGGTGTTGGAAAGAATGATATTAAAGCCGATCTCTTTGAGCTGTTCATTTGTCAGGGATTTTACAGTGGCTTTTGTCCCTACGGGCATAAAAACAGGTGTCTCGATGCGGGTGTTGTTCAGGGTGATAATACCTGTTCTGGCCCGCGACCCTTTTGCTCTGTGCGTGATCTTAAATTTCATAATTTAGTGAGTATACTCATTATATTTTAGATTTCAAGTTCCGATAAATATATTTGTAATAGCTGTTGACAAAAAAAAATATATTAGTAATATTTTTATCAGGAGGTTTTTCATGGCACAATTCGTAGCATTTCAACCCAATGTAGAAGTGAATGGCGAGACCATTCTTTCTGTTGTAGCCGGTATGAAAGTAGTTGAGAGTACCGCTTACAAGATCCTTGAAGATAATGGGATCGCAAAACCAAAGCCCGGTCAGTGGTATCCCCAGCAGGCCTGGCTGAATGCATTTAAGAGCATTGCAAAAGAGGTAGGCGAGAATACCCTGTACCAGATCGGAAAGCAGATCCCCAATAATGCACAGTGGCCTCCTGCGGTTACCAGTATTGAGTCTGCTTTAGGTTCCATTGATATTGCCTATCATATGAACCACCGTATAAAGGGTGAAGTACTCTTCAATCCCGAAACGGGAAAGATGAAAGAAGGGATCGGCCATTACGGATTTGAAAAGATCAACGACAAAGAGATCAAAATGACCTGTAATAATCCCTATCCCAGTGATTTTGACAAAGGGATCATCCAGTCCGCTGCTGAGAAGTTCAAACCCGCTGATGTACTCCTGATCAATGTTGAGCTTGTGAATCCGGATAAATCAAGGAAAAAAGGCGGAGATACCTGTATCTTCAAAGTAACCTGGTAACGGCGGTTTAAAAAAATATTATTTACCCTTACTGAAATTTTAATAAAGTGTACTTGCTTTGTTTTAAGGATGATATTACGCTGATCGCATTGAAAAAGATTATTTAGTATGCTAAATCAATCACGGATATGAATACAACAAGAACAAGATCTAAAGAAGCTTTTCTTATGTATTATAAGGGTGAAAAATCCCTGATGAGAAAGTACGATATGATCGTCTGGATCCAGAAGAGGGTATTAAGAAGATATCTTCAGAAACCGGAAACAGAGAAAGTGATCCGAAAATCCAGAAAAGAGTTTAAAGAGGTGATCCCGAAGATTCCGTATATAGGAGGGAAATATCCTTTTCAGGCTCAATTTCTATTCTTGTCTACTTATCTGCTCGGCCTTGTTAAGGTCTTAAAGAAAGAGGGGTTCCCAAAGGAAAAGATCGGGAAGGTGATCTTTGAGATGGCGGATTTCAACTATCATCTAATTCCTATCCCTCTGCGATGGATCATCCGGTCTTATTACTTCAGTAAACGGGAATTGAACAGATGGAGAAGGGTAGCTCAAGCATCAAGACTTAAACAATATCCAGCTGACGGGATCGTGGATTTTGTTGAAGGGAACGGGACTTTTGCTTACGGACTTGATGTGCGGGAGTGTGCCCTCATGAAATTCTGGAAGTCCCAGGGCCTTAAAGAGTATGTCCCTTACCTTTGTCTTACGGACTGGTCTCTATGGCATGTTCTGGGAGTTGAAGTAAAAAGGACCACGACTATCTCTCATGGGAAAAGGGTCTGCGATTTTCGGATAGTGAAAAAAAGGAAAAATTGTTCAAGAGGATGGCCTCCTGAATCCCTTGATGAATGGCCAAAGAAGAAGAAATAACGTTGTCCAAATTCCTTTTATTTTGATCCAATATTCTTATATCATAATATTAAAGAATGGATTACAGGAGGTCGATAATTGAGTAAGATGAAATTTTTCAAGAAGACCAGAGATTGGTTGGAAGACTTTGTTTTTAATGTTACCAGCAGTGACTTTTTCAAAATAGTTGTCATTTTTGTAATTATAATCGGTCTTTCCGTTACAGGCGTCTTTTTCCTGGAAGGAAAGAAGAATCAGCAATTCACAACATATTTTGATACACTCTGGTATACCATCGTTACTTTATCAACCGTAGGGTATGGTGACAAGACCCCGATCACGGTTGAAGGAAAACTGATAGGGATCCTGATTATTCTATTCGGAGTTGCCGTTACAGGTGTTGTAACAGGGCGGATAGCCAGTTTCCTTGTTGAGAAGCAGTTAAAAGCCGGGCAGGGCCTCTCCTCTTTAAAGAAACTGATGAACCATTTTATAATATGCGGATGGAAAGCGGAACTGCCTCGGATCATAATGGATATTCTGAAGGTCAATCCTGAATTGAAGATGGAGAAGATCGTTCTGATCAGTACGGTGGACCCCCAGAGGATCAATGACCTGAAAGCGGATCGTAAATTTTCAAAAGTAAAATTCATCTACGGTGATTATACGGACGAGGGAGTGCTCCTTAGAGCCAATATTACTACGGCAAGAACGATCCTTTTTCTGGCAGACCAGACCAGTCCCTCCGCATCAACACATGAGATCGATTCAAAGACCGTTATGGCTGTTATGACCACGGAATCGATTACAAAGAAGATCTATACCTGTGCCGAGCTCCTGGACAGCAAGTTTGAAAAATACCTTAAACTGGCCAATTGTGATGAGATCCTCCTGAGCCGCAGTTACGGCCAGATCATGCTGGCCAATGCCTCGGCTGCTACCGGTGTTTCTCATGTTGTTAATGAGATCATCGATGTAAACTCGGCTACACCGGTTACTGTGATCGATTTTCCGGATTCCTTTATAGGGAAGACCTTTGATGATCTTTCCTGCCATTTTTTGAAACACGGCGGCCATATTCTAGTGGGAATACTGGAACATACGGGAAATATATTCCAGAGAAAGAAAGAGATACTGGAAGAAGCTCAGAAAACGCCGGATATTTCCAAACTGGTTATCAACCTTCAAAAAGTAAAGAAGATCTTCCCGAATGACCCGATCATTAACCCGGGGAAAAAATACGAGATCCAGAAAAATTCAAAAGCTATTATTATCCCTTTAAACAGAGCACTAAAAAAAGGAAACAGCAATGTCTAAAAAAACAAAAAGCATAGACGCAACCGTTAAAACGCTGAAAGAAGTCTCAATCTTCAACCCTTTTGCAGACAAACCGGAAGAGCTCCGGACCATTGCAAAGATCATGAATTTTACTAAGGTAAAAAAAGGCACGGCCATAATTAAGGAAGGAGAATTCGGGGACAGCCTCTATATTCTGGAATCCGGTGCAGTTAATATTTTAAAACGAACGCTTGAGAAGGAAGATTACACGGTTGTCCGCCTGGAAAGTAAAAAAAGGTCGATCATCTTCT
>JAHITG010000075.1 GCA_018817865.1 Spirochaetota bacterium | reverse complement strand
TTGAAATTATAAATTTTAGTGCTACAATATAAGATATGAGCAGATCTCTATTCACCCTATTCATCATACTGGTCCTGGTTACTTCTTCGTTTGCTTATACCCTTTTTGAAGACTCATTTGATGATGAATCGAAGATTACATTTAAGACCAATATTATTGTCACAAATGGAAGTGTAATTAATCCTAATTGGCCTTCGCCGCCAAATACAGGATATATATTTTCTACTCTTGTAACAAGGACAACCAATGAACAATGGGAATTCTTAATTTCTGACTATCAAATCACAAATTCAGGACCTTTTCCTCCCCCTACATTTCCAAAAGTGACTGTCAAGATATATGATCAATACACAAACGAATTATTATCCAGCACTGAAAAAACAATTGATTTGTCAATATATAATAATATTAAAACCAATACAAGTCTGCTTCTCAAAGCTGTATTGAATTGTGGTTTCCCCGGGAATGAAGGGACTCCAATTTTAGACTCATGGAAGATCACGGCAAATGAAGTGGTAAGGCTCAACATAACCCCTGTCCATGCTTCTTTTTACGGGGCTCCGGCTCCATTAAAGAAAGATTATAATGACAGCACCATCCGGTTCTATTATAAGATACAGAAGAACTGTACTGTTTCTTTGAAGATATATGACACCAATTATAATCTCATCAAGAATATTTCAACTGACAAACATTACTCTGCGGGCGATAACCTGAACGAAACATGGGACGGCAAGAACGGGAATAATATCCAGGTAATGAGCGGTGTTTATATTGCTATCTTAAAAGTTGAAAACAGTGACGGATCGAAAGAGAGTCTGGATCCCTTTATTTTTGCTGTCATCCGATAAAGCTACGGCATAATGCTTCGTAATAACCTTGAAAGATCGCTATAAGTCAGGACTCTGATATTGGACATCTTTTCAGTAAACCTCTGGGCTCCCGGTGTTAATTCAGCAGGGATAATGAATATCCCTTTTGTTGCTTTCACATTAGACATTTCATTTGTCATATTTCTAAATGGGATCTCTCCTACTTTTCCCTGGTCCCACCTGCGTATCTGAATGAGTGTTATCACTCCTGTATCTTCGGTCTTACGGCAGACCAGATCGAGCCCATCTCCTTCCACAAAATCGGCAAGGTCTGTCTTAAAGTTCTCCTTTATTATGGTATATCCCAGTTTATTCACGATCTTTCTGCATACCTGCTGGAACTGACGCCGGTCCACTTTCATAAAGTCCTTAACAGAAGACAGAGAGGTTATCTTTTTTACTTCATCGGTAATATTATTCATTTTTTCTTTTGAGGAAAAAATTTCAAGATTGAATGACCTGTTACTGGTTAATCCGCCTATTTTCCATAAAAAGTTTGGTAGTACAAAGGATGCTGTCCATTCTTCCTTTATTTCAGTAAATATTTTCGCATACTGTTCTGTCTGATTATCTTCATCTTTTATACCCATAACATGCTGAGCTGCTTTATAATAGGAAGCAATTGCAGGAGAGAAATCCATATCTTCTTCTTCTGATTGGACGGCCTCTTCTTTCCCCCTCCGAAAATCAATATAACTGATCAGCTCATCAATAAAACCGAAATAGTTATCAATAGCTTTTAAAATGCTCAGTTTTTCCAGGGCTTCGATCCATTTATTTCTTAATATATATACCATGCTGTAATCATACAGAAGCTGTTTATACTCATCGATCATGGAATTTAATTTTACAAATTCAATGGCAGCATCATAGATCTCTTTAAAATTATCATTTTTTCCCTGGAAAAAATAACTTATTCCGGAAAGTCTATAGCTTGTAAATTTTTTTATATCATCTGAGGTTGTCTTTATCACAGCTATAAATAACTCAATGGCTTTTTTATAGCCTTTGCTCATATATAAAACGACCGCAAGATAAAATTCAATTTCCTTATTATCAGGAGCCAGTTTGAGGGTTTCCTGGAATAATGCTATGGCATTTTCAATGTGGTCGACCTGCACCATACATAATGCAGCATTCATCCTGGCCTTGATATCATTTGGCCTTGACCGGATCGCTTTTTTATAATACCCGATAGCATCCTCATACATCAATTGTCCCGCATAGATCGTTCCAATATAATAATTTGCAGAATAATCACTGGCATAGATCTCAACAATATTTTTGAAAGTATGGTAAGCCTCTTCCAGTTTATTAAGATTAAACTGTATTTCGCCAAGTTTTTGAAGGACATCAGATTTTTCTATATCCTGTGTAAATTTATTGATCTCGAGCACTCTTTTATAGTGCTCTTCTGCTTTTATTAACACATCTTTTTTTAAATACAATTCTGCAAGGGTAAAATGGACTTCATGATTATCAGGCTCATTCTCCACAGCTCTATTGAATTCAAGCAGAGCTTCATCAAAATTTCCTTCCACCATGAATTTTTTTGCTCTGTTCACTGGATTCATTTTTGGTGCAAGATAAAAGAGGTAAAAGCCTACGAGGCCAAGCATAACTTCAAGAAATAGTATTAAATAGATCAAATGGTCACTCCTGTTCTATTAATTATCGTCAAACTGGAATTTTTCAAAACTACCGGTTATTTAAGCGGTATCAATCATCCGGTTAATAATACCTTGAAGAATGAACGAAAAAACAGCAGAAGATCACTTCTTTTTATGCTTTAAAGCTTTATATACCACATCAAGCAGTGAATCAAGTGAAAAAGGTTTTTCCATAAAATAAAAAGCGGATTTTTCAATCAATTTCGCAGACTCATCACTGCGTTCATGCCCTGAAATAATAATAGTAACGATATCTGACTCCATTTCATTGATCTTTTCCAGCATATCCGTACCGGTTAATCCCGGCATCCAGATATCGATGATCGCAATGTCGATCTTATTCTCCCGGCATATACTCAGGCCTTTCAGTCCGGATTCGGCCTCATAAACAGTATGGCCTTCATCGGATAAGATATTGTTAATGGATTTTCTGATATTCGATTCATCATCACAGATCAAAATATTTGCCACTTCATGCTCCTTATACTCAATAAACTTAATATCAACAATAAATATTTTACATCTAAAGTCAAACTATAAAGTGCTTACATCCTGCGGCAACCCTCATTTGATCCATTAAGGCAACAAACCCTCTACAGCAAAGAAACCGGGTCGACATCAATGATCACATGTACACTATGATACCTGCGGTTGACCTTACACAATCCTTCGCGAATGGAGCTGATCTTTTTACATTTGATCAAAAGCTGATACCGGTGCTTATCCTTTATCCTGCTGACAGGGGAAGAGATCGGGCCTAAAAATTCTACATCCGTATCAGAAATACTTTTCTTTAACAGCTCGCAGACTTTCATCGAAGTCTCCTCTACGGCATTAACATCGGATGCTTCAAAAGTGATCTTCACCAGACGATAAAAAGGGGGATAATGAAGTGCTTTTCTTAAATCAAGCTCCTCATTATAAAACTTTTCAAAATTATACTGTACCGCATGTTTAATGGAAAAATGATCCGGCAGAAATGTCTGTATGATCACTTCACCGATAAGCTTGTCCCTGCCTGCTCTGCCGGATACCTGAACAATGAGGTCAAAAACATTTTCTGCTGCTCTGAAGTCAGGTAAATTCAGAATATCATCAATGTACAGAATACCTACCAGTGTAACATTGGGGAAATTAAGCCCCCTGGAAATGATCTGTGTACCGGTTAGTATATTTATGCTGTTATTTTCAAAATCTCTTATTATCTCGTGTAATTTTCCCTTTTTTCTGCTTACATCCAGATCTAATCTTGCAATATTTTTATCAGTAAAAATATTTTTTAAGAGATCCTCTATCTTCTGAGTACCGGCACCTTTATCAGATAAATTTTCAGAACCGCATTTATCACATTTAGAGTAATAAGGTTTTTTAGACCCGCAATAGTGGCAGATCATCTCTCCAGTGGCCTTGTGATATGTCAATGAAATATTACATTTCTCACAATTGATCACTGAACCGCATTCCTGGCAGACCATATAATTCGAAAAGCCCCTGCGGTTCAGAAAAAGAAGGACCTGTTCATTTTTATTGATATTATCATTTATCTTACGGATCATCGTTTCCGTAACAGGATACTTTTTTGAAAAACCTTCCTCATTTTTAAGGTCTATTATTTGAAATTTCGGAAGTGGATTTTTATTGTACCTTTCCATCAGTTTAAAAAGCTTGAACTTGTTTTGAATGGCTGCATA
>JAHITG010000074.1 GCA_018817865.1 Spirochaetota bacterium | reverse complement strand
GAAGATATTTACACTGACAGGTGAATTGGTCAAAACATTATCTGACGGTCAGACATTTTCGGGCACTACCCGGCATATTCTGCAATGGAATGGAAAAAATGATGCAGGAGTAGAAGTGGTCAATGGGGTGTACCTGATCCATGTTAAAGGGGGATTTTTGAATAATTCAGGTAAATTTTCAAAGACATGGAAGCAGGGAATTGTAAAATAGGGATTCAATTCAATGCGAAGCCGACCAGCAGGGTGTTGAATCTATTACAACGGTGTAGCAACAGGCCTTTAGGCCTGTTGATGATATATTTAAATGGGATTATTTTTTAAAAACAGACCTAAAGGTCTGTTGCTACAATATTTAAACAGAGAACCTAAAACTATGGATATAGAATATTTAGCTTCTGTATAATAATTTTGTCTTTTAAGAGTAATAATTATACAAAGAATAATAATTCTTCTAATATGTAGATATTTATTTGAAAAAAAGATAAAAACAGCCGATATTCTATAAGAATACAGAGAAATCTACCAAATTATTTTACCTGATATGTCAAATAGGCATAAAAATTGCATATTTAATTGGATATACAATGGATTGTAGTTACAATTATCTGTGGACTTGATTTTACAGGACGCTATAGTAAATAAATATGGAAAGAGAAAGATAAGGAGTAGTTTATTCGGAAATTATTTTTTTGGTTTTCTGATAAGCCGGATAATGAACTTGGGACACAAGCGGTATCATGTTCATTATCCGGCTTTTTGTGTTTATATAATTTAGGGCTTGTTTGTAGGGACAAGGCATGCCTTGTCCCTACAATTATTTTAATGTAGCAAGGGGCTTCTAAGTATAGCCCCGCTTAATAAAAGCATTTCGGAGGTAGTCATTATGTTTAAAAAGAGCTATATATCATTTTTGGCAATATTATTCTTTGTATCAGGTTTATCAGCCGTACCCAATATGCTCAATTACAGGGGGAAGCTTTTTGAGAGCGGGATGCCGGCAAACGGCAACAGGACTGTTACATTCAGGATATATGATCAACTTACTTTAGGAACTCTTCTCTGGAATTCCGGTCCGATAGGCATAGATGTGAATAATGGGTATTATCACTATACCATGACAGTCCCCTCTGTTTTATTCGGTACGAATAATGATCTATACCTGGATGTGGATATAGGCGGATCCTCGCTTGTTCCCAGGGAAAGGCTGGTTGCCGTGGGGTATGCGCTCAATGCGGACATGGTAGATGGGATGCATGCATCTGATCTGGGTGCATGGAAAAAGACAGGCGCGGATATCTATTATACCAATGGAAATGTGGGAATAGGAATCCTCAATCCAATCTTTCAATTGGATATCCAAGGGACGAACAGAATGACTGCTTTTAGAATGGAACCCGGGGCCGGATCTAGCCGGGTTCTGACATCCGATGCTGCCGGGAACGGTTCATGGCAGAGTCTGTCCGGTCTGGGGGCCATAAGTGGAAGCGGTACGGGTAATTATATCCCTCGATTCGGTATAGGATCTACAATCTCAAATTCTATGATATATCAGGATAATAATAGGATCAGGATCAGTGATTCCACTACTGCTCCCACATCTACATTGTATGTTTCGTCAACAAATAGCGATGTATCAGGAGTTGATGGTATCTTTGTTGATATTCAAAACCGTAATACAACATTGAAGGTGATGAATGGGGTCAGGTTCTGGAATGGTACAACGGCAAATACGTTTAAAGGAGCGATATATTATCAGGATGAGAAAGGATATGGTGTCGGAAACATGATCTTCGCTAATAATATAAACAGTGCTGCAGCAGGTAATGCAACTATATCTGATGCCAGAATGGTGATCAGTACCAATGGTGCGATTGGTATAGGAACTTTATCTCCTGCAAGGGCTTTACATCTTTACAATAATTCTTTTATGGTCGGTCCTGTTAATGATAGAAGCTTGGAGGTTGATTCAAAGGATATCTATTTAGGGGATATAGATGGAGGCTCAATGAATAATTATCTCTTTATAGATGCTGAAGGGTCAGGTGATTTTCTTTTTCTTCGAGGCAATCATGTCGGGATAAATACAAATAAACCATCAGCTAAACTACATATAGTTAACAGCCTGGCTGAAGATTCCTTTCGAGTTGATGATCAAGCCGGCGGAGATACTACTCCTTTTGTTATTGATGGATCTGGTAATGTAGGGGTTGGGACGAACAAGCCTAACCGTGTTGTGGAGTTAAGAAATGGATGGCCTTATGTCCGTTTTGCTGATACAGATGGCGGAAATTATTGGGAAGCAGGAGCAAGAGGAGATCAAAATCGATTTCT
>JAHITG010000073.1 GCA_018817865.1 Spirochaetota bacterium | reverse complement strand
GCTCGTCCCGATCAGAGAGTACCCTTCTTTTATAAGTGTAAGTTCATAACCTATCCAGGTGGAGATCAAAGCCATTCCGGCAATGGGGGCTGCGGTTGAATCTATGATAAAGCTCAGTTTTTCGCGGGAGACCTTCATTTTATCGGTGATGGGCCTCATGACAGGGCCCACTGTAAGACAGTTGGCATAATCATCAAAAAAGATAAAGAGCCCGAAGAACCATGTCAGCAGTTGTGCTCCACGGGATGTTTTGATCCTTCTTCCCAACTTTTCCGCGATGGCTCTTGTTCCGCCTAAATTCTTCAACAAAGCTACGAATCCGCCTATGCATAATATCTGCATAATGATCCCCGCGTTCCAGGAATTGGAAACAGATTCCACGATCTTTTGTGTGATCAATAGAAAGCTGTCAAATGCTGTATGTAATAGACGGATACCCTGCCAGCTTAAAAGGATAGCTCCGGAAAAAGCTCCCAGCAGAAGCGAAAGAAGGACATTCCTTGTGATGAATGCCAGGACAATGGCAATGAGCGGGGGAAGGAGTGTCAGAAATTTAAATTGTGTTGCATTCAACTGTGCCTGATCAGGTGCTTCAGCAAATACAGCTGAATTTGCTAAAGCAAGAAAAAGCAGGATCAAAAGGATAAGTATCAGCTTTTTTATACAGGATAACATATCTCGATACCGCCTGGCGGATATGTTATTTAGCACCCATAAACAGGGATGTCTTATCACCCAGCATATAGGTGGGCAGTTTGCCGTCCCATTTCTCGATCCATTTCAGTTCGATAACTTCTTTGGAAGTGGTCCGTCTTAAGAGTTCCTGCTTCCTGGATTCACCTTCCGCTTCAAGGATCGTTGTTTTTTTCTTCTCTTCTGCCTGTAGTCTCTGGTATTGAGCTGTTTTGATCTTCTGCTCTTCGAGCTGTTTCTGTTCCACGACCTGGTTGAACTCCTGGCTGAAGTTGATGTCTACCAGGTTGGCTGATTCCATAACGATATAGTAGGCTTTTAATCTTTCAGTCAGTTTCGTTTCGAGCATATCCTTCAGTTTATCCCTTTCCGTTATGATCTGCTCTACGGGAAATTTAGCCGTACTTGCTTTAACCGATTCAAAGACGGCAGGTGCAATAACTTTATCCTTATAATCAACACCAACATTTACATAGAGTTCATTTACTTTATCATACTGCAGGTGGCAGTTTAAGACCAGTTTTACATTAACTTCCTGCATATCCTTGCTGGCGCTCTGTGCGTCCAGTACTATCTTCTGTGTTTTAACATCGAACATGGTGACAGTCACTAAAAGGGGAATACGGAAGTGAATACCCCGAGGATGGGATTGGGTGATACCTGATATGCGGTTAAATGAAACCCCAACCTGTCCGGGACCGACAACATAGAACGGATTGAGCATAAAGAAAAGGATAAAGATCACGGCTATCGTGATCAGTTTTGCAGTGATGTTTAATTCCATGAATTTTTTAAACATAGACCCTCCTTGTTTTTGTTAAATACAGCAGTAATAGCCAAAAATAGTGATCATCCTTATTTTCTATTTTAGCCGGTTTTTTAAGTTCTTTCCGGCTGGTTAAAAATATTTATTGTTCATCAGGATCCTGATCATCTTCAGTCGGACCGGCAGCTTCTGTTTTATCGGAAACTTCGGGAGCAGGAGCAGATTCCTGAGGTATCTTTTCAGTTGTCTCTGCTGATTTTGCTTCCGGCCGCGGTTTGTCATGCTTCTCTACAAATGCTTTGATCTCATCTAAAGAACCCAGGATCTTTTTTGCCTTTCCGATACCAAATGAAAATGGGTACGGATCATTGTCATCAAATCGGATTGTTAAAGTAGGTCTTCCTTTAAATTCAGTCTCTTCTACTTGCATTGTTCACTCCTTGTGATTTGATTGTGTCAAAATATGAACTGAATGACACAGAGAATAATATAGTAGTTTGATTTTTTGATTTCAATTTTTTTTTGAAAAGGGATGGTCATAGAGATACAAAAACGGATTTGATTCGTTTTTGTATCTCTACTTTACTTTTCAACCCCGTGTGTATTTAGCAATACACACGGGGTGCATGCTCTTTACTTTTTTACCCCTTATGCATTTAACAATGCATCATGGGTTCTCGGTTTAGTTTAAAGGGTCAGACCTTGAAAAGTTTAAACTCGGGGGTTAAACCTTGAAATTAAATGGGATTGGGGTCAAACCTTGAAATGTGAAAGTAGCTCTGCCACTTTCACATTTCAAGGTTTGACCCCCCATATTAAACATCTTCAAGGTTTGACCCCAAATCCATATATTCTCAAGGTCTGACCCCCAATATTAACCATCTTCAAGACCAAATTCCCTTTTATCTTCCTCTTTCCAATATTGTGACTTTATCTGAGCTTGTGTTTGCATACACTTCCGGGAAATACATGGAAGTGGCAATACAGGGCAAAACTTCGAAATCGCCCGGGATCTCAGCCCTCAGCCTGTACTTGATGACTTTTTCAGTGTCGCTGGAATACCAGTAGTAATGAGTGATAAAAAAGACCGCCTTCTCATCCCGGAACTCATTATGGGACCACCAGTCATTTCTCGATTCCCTGTCCATGATCTCGCAGCCTGCCGGGATATAATCCTCTATCATGATGTACTGAAGGGGCGTCTTGGCGCTGACCGTAAGGGTGACCTCGATCTCCTCACCGGAACGGACCACTTCTTCCAGCGGTTTCAGTTCTTCGCTGACAATATTTCCATTCTTATCTTTGATCTTTTTTACTACCTTATAGGACCGCTTTATCTCAATATGGCTGGACTCTGCTTTGATCTCTTTCTCATAGTTGAAAAAATGCAGGGCAGCAGTCAAATAGAGCCTTCCTTTGCCTTTTTTTGTTACTTCGATCGTATTGTCACCTTTTTTTAGAGAAGAGGAGGGAAGTGTTATCTTGCTTTTTGAATTGAGAATGTTCTTTGCATTGATAACGGCATCCATTACTTTTTTATCATTGACTTTAACTGTAAATTCATAGTCAGCTTTTAATTCTCCTGTCCGGTCCAGATATTCCGCAAAAGCATAGACCACATTAGCCGTATCTTTGGTCGAGACCCAGTAATCTCCGCTGCGCTTTGTAAGGAGCCAGTTGATCATCTTGCGCACCAGGGGGTCATCCGGGTCTGTCATGGCCATAGCTTTTAAAACATACGCTGTGGTCTCCACATCATTTCTCTCCCACGAATAATGGAACCCTTCTCCCTTGAAAAAGCAGAAGAGGTCCCCTGCATCTGCTTTTTTCTTTATCATTTGGATCAAATTCCGTGCTTTGGTTTTTTCTTTAATATTATACAGGGCCATTGCCAGCAGTGACTTTCCGTATATAGAGAGTTTGGACCTGTTTTCATAAAGTTCTACAATGCCTTTCTTGTCCGGTTTCGGGAGATAGCTGACTGCATAGGCCATATAGGCTTTCTGATTGCCGGCCTTCTCCTTTCCAAAGAGGTTCAAGAGCGCCCTCATTCCGTTCTCGTAAACATTGTTATCCACTTTGAAATCTGCCAGCCTTGAGAGGGTGAAGCCGTACATGACATAAGCGGTCATATAGGGGTGGGTTTTATCATCAGTCCACCATCCCCATCCGCCATCACCGTGCTGCATCTCATACAGCCGTTCCAAACCTTTCTCAACCATGTCAGGCAGTTTTTTCAGTATCTCCGGTTTTGTCAGGTTCAGCTTCTGGATACTCCCGGCCACGATCACATCCGGCAGGAACCGGGACATGGTCTGTTCGACACAACCGTATGGATATCCGATAAGGTATTCCAGTGAGTCCAGCATGGCCGATGCCAGGGATGCGCTGGCCAGTACATCCATTTCCGTGGCTTCCATGATGGCAGACTCGGGAATGTTGATCGTCTTTGTTACGGTTGTCTTTTCATCTTTTATTATACTTGAAAGAACTTTATTCCGCTGGATCCCGTGGGCCAGGACAGGGATCGACAGTTTCATGGCATCGGACTCTTCATCGGTCAATGATTTCAGTACGAACTCGGCTTTTCCGGCTTTTTCAGCTTTGACCTTCCAGTCAAAACGGTGGTCAGAGCCCGGTTTGATCTTTTCTCTCTGGCTGGAGGCTTCTGTCGTTAAATTTACACCCTGAACATTAAGTTCTGAGCGGACATTTTTTTCGGATTTAAGGTAATTGTGCACGATACCGGAGATGGTCAGGCTGTCGTCCTGCGTGATGAACCGGGGCAGCTGGAGCCGGCACAGGAGGTTCTTGAAGGTAACGGCCTCTTGAGTGGTTGAGCCTACCTTTGTATCTTCAGTGATGACCCTGACCGTGGCTCGCCATGTAGTGAGCGTATCCGGCATCTTTATCCTGATAACTGCTGTCCCGTCATTATCCGTTTTAATAAAAGCGGACCAGAATGCGGTATCCGGAAAGTATTCCCTTATTTCAGGTTCTTTTTCAACTTCTCCGGAGTCTTTTTTAGATTTAGCCCTGCTCATAGCCGGAGCTTCCTCACTTTTCAATGCATCCATTTCCCTATCATCCCCCAGGGCTCCTGAGGCTGCTTTTTCTTTTTTATCGGCGTGTTTTTTACGGCCGTAGTAATAGGTGTAGAAGGAATCGGCTGTGGAGATCTGATTGTAGATCCGGTTGTAATAGAACTGTTTGATGTCCTGAACGAATTCTTCCTGGATATAATAGAGCGACGCATCCACGATCCCCATGGAGAGTTCAGCCCGGACCGGCTGGTTCTTATAGTCCGTGACCTTGATCCTGAACTGCGCTTCCTCACCGGGGCCGTACACTTCTTTGTCGGGAATGATCTTAACATTCAGGAATTTTTTGCGGGGAAGAACGATCACATTTTTAGTGTGGTTGTTTATCTTGTTATCCTTGATCATAGTTACAGTATAATAGAAATTGGGTGCCATCTCCTCTGTCATTTTCAGGTCCAGAACAGCGGAGCTCGATCTTAATTCCACTACTTTATAATCCATCAGCTTCTCCGCTTCATATGTAACGAGGGCGTATGACTTTGCATAGGGAGACTGAAGCATTACTGTCGCATCATCGCCTATATCATAGCTGTCTTTGTTAAAGATCAGGTTGATGCTTGAATAGTTATAGTGGCTTTCCCAGGAATAGTCTGCCACATAGATATTGTACTGGGTGGAAACTTCCCGTCCATTTTTATCCTTTGCCTTGATCTCTATGTAATAATTTCCCTTTTCATCCGGCACAAATTTGTAGATCCCTTTGCCGTTCGGTTCCGTCTTGATCTTTTGTGTTAAAAGGTCCTTGTTGTTCTCCTTGTAACTGCCTTTTATATACTCATACTGGTGCAGTTTTATTGTCATCTCCCCTTGAAATGCATAGGGGTTGCCTTCGATGTCTTTCCCGCTATAAGTGATCAGGACCTGGTCACCGGGTTTGTACATGTATTTATCCGTGGTAAGGGTTATACCGAATGCGGCCTGAGCAACCTTCACCGAAGTGCTTCCTTCGATCATCCTGCGCGATTTATCCGTGACCTTTACTTTTATGACATAGTTCGCATCATAGGCGAGGTCCATTGTTTTGAATTTTATTGTACACTTTCCATTCTTGTCTGTCTGGGCTTTTCCTTCCATGTAAAATGTATTGTAATATCCGTAATGTCCGCGCCCGGAATAATAATCATCCTCCCAGTAGTACCAGGAATAGGGGTAGTAGTACCAGTATGGAATGTAGTGCTGGCCGTATTCAATACGGTATTCTACGATCCCGTCCTTGACCGGCTGGCCGAAATAGTACTTTACATCGACATCCACTTCAGCCGTGTCTCCTTTCAAATAGGATGTTTTCACCGGTGCAACCGTCATTTTAAATTCCGGTTTTTTATACTCCTCTACCCGGAAGGCCCGGTTGGCATTGTAGTTATAATAGTAATAGTCATAACCGGTAAGCTGGTTCCCGTTCTTGTCAAAGATACTGAACGTGTACCATCCCAGCTCTGCCTTGGGCTCCAGCATGATCGAATCACTGACAGCGCCGTATTCATTGGCTGTCAGCTCCTTTTCATAGACCTTTTTTGATGTAGGGGACTGGATCACTACCTTGTATGTTTTCTCCTCAGGCACCACGTAATTCATGGTCTGGAGTTTTTCTCTCACGATCAGTTTAAAATTGACCTTCTGGTCCGGCCTGTAAACAGGGCGGTCCGCATAAAAGTAGGACTTTATGAACCTGGCCGTGCCGTACCCGTACTGGTAAACATAAATAAAGGCGATATCGTTCCCTTTAACAGCGATACAATCATAATATTCATAGCTGCTTTTATTGGTATTCTCCATGACCACGACCCCATCGGTGTCTGTTTCTCCTTTAGCCACAAGGGAGTCACCTTTAAAGGCTTTCATATCTGCCCCTTTTACTGGTTTACCCGTGATCTTGTCACATACATAGAAGAGGGTCTTTTCCTTATCACTCTTGGCTATGATCCCCAGGGTGGAGACGGAGAGGATGGTAGCCGAAATAATATCCTTTGTTTTTCCCATTACAACATAGAGACCTGCATCCAGCCGGCCCAATGAAATATTGCCGTAAAAGTATTTTTCTTTTACGGTATGTTTGAACTTCTTGACAAGATTATTTTTTTTATGCGGGAAAGTATAAGGATCCATCTGCTGCAGGGGCACATTCACTTTTTCCACATTTACCGAATAGATCTCTATATCAACCGAGTCAATGTTTTGAAGGCTTGCGTATATGTTGGCATCATCCTTGGGCGTAAAAGAAGACTGTGTATACAGTTCCAGGTATATATTCTTGGCATAATGATAATAATCCAGGACGGTGTCATAATGGACCCCGTCAGGGAATTTATCAAAATAGATCTTGGACCATTTGTCCATCTCCTTTCCCTGGCTGTAATTGTAGCAGTACATTACAACTTCATAGTAAAGATTTTCTACATTGGGGCTTTTAGAATATTTTTTTTCAAAAGCCTTCAGTTCCTTTTCAAAAGATTTTTTACTCTGGATCAGGTTATACACCTTGTTATATTCTTTATACTCTTTGTCAGAGACCTTGTATTCCTTGCCCGTTTTGTTTGCTTTTTCCATTTTTTTGATCTTTACCGGGTCTTTCAGAAAATCCATTTTATTGCTCTTCTTCCATGTGTCTGAACCCGTACCGGATAGGGCTGAGGTCTGGTCGGCCCTGTTCCTGGTAGATGAGCATGATGCAACAAAGATAAAGAAAATAATAAAAAGGAGC
>JAHITG010000072.1 GCA_018817865.1 Spirochaetota bacterium | reverse complement strand
TCTTTTTCTTTTCTAAGGCCCTGACAAGTTCGATCAGGGCTTCAAACCCTTCACCCACACAGACCATATCTACAACTTTTTCCCGGATCACTTTTTCAGGGACAGCGGTGGGATGGACCCCGCCGAAAAGGATGGGGCATTTAAGGTTTTTTTTAATGGCGCGTGCCATGTCGATCGACCACCTGTATGCATCGGTGAATACGGTAAACCCGACCAGGTCCGGTTTGTATTCTATAAGATTCTTTAAGATGATCTTTCGGATATTGAACAGCTTACTGAGGAAGGGAATGCTGAATATGAATTTATCATCGAACAGGGAGGGATCATAAAAGAGTTTTACTTCATGTCCTTCTTTTTTCAAGAGGGAAGAGAGATATTCCAAACCGAGGTTTTCAGAACCGATATATACAAATGCGATCTTCATTTTATTTGCTGAACCAGGAGATAACTTTCCTGACAGCCTTTGATACATCTATAATATCACTGTCCGTCAGTTTCGGTGAAAAAGGAAGGGATATTGTCCTTTCAGAGACAAATTCTGCTTCCGGGAAATCTCCGTATCTAAATTTATATTTTTCTTTATAATAAGGATGCAAATGGATCGCAAGATAATGGACTCCCACACCGATCCCTTCCTTCTGAAGTGCTGAAAGGATCTTGTCACGGCTTACCTTGAGCTTCTCTAATTGTACCAGGATGGTATAGAGGTGTTTGGCATGAAATTCATTTTTTCCTGCAGGAGAGGGCAGGATGAGAGGAAGGTCTTTAAATTCTTTATTGTAGAACTGCCAGATCGCTTCCCTCCTCTTTGCATACTTTTCTATTTTTTCCAGCTGATGAATACCCAGAGAAGCCTGGATATCCGTCATATTGTATTTAAATCCGGGGGTTACCACGAAATAATGCTTGAAGCCTTCATCAGAGAACCGTTTCCAGGCATCCTTGCTCATGCCGTGGAGTGCATAGATCTTTATCATATTGGCATATTTTTCATTGTCCGTAACGATCATTCCGCCTTCAGCTGTCATGATGTTCTTGGTCACATAAAAGCTGTATGCGGTCAGGTCTCCGAAGGTGCCGATCTTTTTATTATTATATTCTGTTTCAATGGCATGGGCTGCGTCATTGATGATCTTTAATTTGTATTTTTTGGCCAGGTCGTTTATCTTTTTCATGTTGCAGGCCCGTCCGGCAAAATGGACCGGCAGGATCGCTTTTGTCTTTTTTTTGATCTTTTTTTCTATGAGGTCCGTATCAATATTCAATGTCTCCCTTTTGATATCAACAAGTATTGGTTTTGCTCCCGTATGCGTGATAGAGTTTATCGTGGCTACGAAGGTCATGGGTGTAGTGATCACCTCGTCTCCTTCTTTCACGCCGGAGACGAGCATGGAGAGGTGAAGGCCGGCCGTGCAGGAACTGACAGCCACGGCATATTTCGCTCCGATATATTTTTTGAAATTTTCTTCAAACCGGGCAACTTTGGGGCCGGTTCCGATCCAGCCTGATCTCAGTGTCTTCACAACTTCGTTTATCTCATCATTGCTGATAAGAGGTGAACCGAATACAAGGAATTTTTTTCTTGTCGGCTTTCCGCCGTTGACCGCTAATTTTTCCATAATGGTCTAAATAATGAAATAGAATTTTTTATAGAATAGCATATTTTATTTTAAAGTCAAGGATAAGCGTATGGGGTCAAGTCTTGATGGGGTCAGACCGTCAAGGGCTTGTTGCCCAAATGGATTAAACGAAGGTAGCCGCAGGCTTTAGCCTGCGAAATGATTCAATAATGTAATTAAACGCAAGCTAAAGCTTGCGACTACCACTATTTAATAATAATATCCATTTGGACAACAAGCCCTCAAGACTTGGCATCGTTAAAAAAAACGCAGGCGTCCTCATAAAAGAACGCCTGCTTCATCGGTAGTCACAGGGCAAAGAAACATAATATCTATATAGTAGCTTCAGGATAAACCTGAAACCAGCTAATTTTTCTGTTCTATCATGATTAGATGCCGGATCTTTAAAAAGGTTAAAAATTTTTATTGAAATTTTTCTTTAAAATATTATTCTATTTAGAAAGCTTGGGGTCAGACCTTGAAATGTGAATCACATGTAATTAAAAGCTGTAAAAGGCATTGAAAGCTCGGGGTCAGGCCTTGAAATGTGAAAACAGTTTTCCTGCTTTTACATTTAACCTAAAAGGACTCCCATCAGTCGTAAGGGTTTGAGCTTCGTGAGGATAATAATTATGAAAAGAAATATTATGATCATTATATTCTTAAGCATGCTTTCATGCAGGGGGGCGGAAAAATTGACAGTATGTAAATATAACATCCTTTCATGGCCGCGAATGGATGTAGCTGCATTCGGCTGTTATCTTGAGAAAGAGCTTAACTATCGGGATAAAAAGTTCAATTGTTCATTAACTGATTATTCCAATCAGGGTGATCCGTGTGATAGAACAGAAGAGTATTATGAGGGTCCTTTATTTCCGGAGGATAAAGCAGGATTAGTGCATGGGTCTATTGAAAGCATCAGGATAGAATATGAGCATGGTGATATCAGGGAAGTCCATATTGAATTCAAGACGAACATGCTTGTCAGAGACATTCAGAAAATATTTCGGTTACCTGAAAAGGCTGAGGATTTCCCTGAAAATGTGATTTCCATACAGTATGATGAAAACATATATTCCAAAGAGAAGGATCCGGACCCGCGATACAGCAAGTGGCTTACTATAACAGGATTTGACCATATCGGAGCCGGTGAATCGGACTGTGACTGATATTTGGATAAATTTGGGTCTGAACCCAGTTAATTATTTAACTATTCCTAAAAGAAAATAGATCTTTTTTGCCGGGACATCATACAGTTCCATGGGTACGGCACCCTTGGATATTTTCAATCCCGTTTCTTTAACATATTTCAATAAAGCTGAATAGCCCTTCATAGGAGCGATCATATAGGAGAGATGACTTTTGATGGGGAATTCTGCCACAGCAAAATGCTGGCTTATAATATGTTTTATTTTATACTTTTTAAGACGGTAAATTTTTGCCTGATCCTTTGGTTCTATCAGGGAGCCACAGTCACTTCGCAGTTTATCAGAGGATGTTTTTTTCGGATCATCATAATAGATCCCCAGGCCTCTGGTCGCTGTTATACCATCAGCTTCCAGTGATTTATGAACTCTGTAAAAGACTTTGCCTGTCTGCATGTACGGCCCTGTAAAACGTTCATATACAAAGGTAAAAGGTCCCATCTTTTGTGTTGAAACATTCAGCTTGCCGAAAAACCCGTGAAAGGCCAAAAGAGCAAGTATTACGACCAGTAAAATGCCGATCACTATTGCAGCCCATTTTAAGATCTTCATATTTTCCTCCTAAAAGTATTAAATTTTTTATGTAATATAATATTATATAATTCAATTTGTCTATCAATATTTTTTTCAATAGACTATCTGTTTGTGACCCCTCTAAAATAAATCTTGATGAAAGATATTAAAGTATTAACTTCCACATATGAATCAGGATCAGGTAAAAGAGAAGTTGCTCAAACTGGAAGAGAATACAGATGATTTTCAGGTGATCTTTTCCGGGAAGAAGAGCCGGAAAGTGGACGGCCTGTACAAGCCTGAGAAGAAAGAGATCATCATCCATAATAAAAATTTCCAGAATGATAATTCCCTTTTATATACGGCTATTCATGAATTTGCGCATCATCTTCAATTTACACAGTCCCCGGTCCCCATATCAGGAAGGTCGCATACTTCCTTTTTCCGGAATATTCTGCATACGCTTCTGCAAAAAGCAGAGAGCATGGGCATTTATCAGAATATCTTCAAGACTGATCCTGAATTTATCGAATTGACAAAACAGATAAAAGAAAAATTTTTTACGGAAAACGGGAAGTTAATGAAGGAGTTCGGGGAATACCTGATAAAGGCACATGAACTCTGTGACAAGAACCATATCAACTTTAATGATTACATGGACCGGGAGCTGGCCCTTCACCGCAGTGCGGCAAAAGTGATCATGAAATGCGCTGCCAGGGATATAAAGCCTGAGATCGGGTTTGAAAATATGAAGATCGTGGCATCTATCCCTGATCCTGTAAAAGCAAAGCAGGCGGAAGAGGCTTTTCTAAACGGACATAGCCCTGATACCGTAAAGATGCAGTATAAGTCTCCTGCCAGATCTGAAGATAAAGTCGAACAGCTTGTCCGGGAGAGAGAAAGGATCATTACAACCATACAGCATTTGAAAGAAAAATTGAAGAAGGTGGAAGAGAGATTGTCCGATTACAAGAGTAAGTCTTAAACGGGATCATTATTTATATTGATAATAGTAACACTGGATCTTTCCATTATAAAGCTTCCGGTTTTTATCGGCTTTCTTCTGGAAATTTTTTTCAAAACCGGGATAAGATGTAAGAACATTGAATGACCAACCCTTTAATTTTTTATACAGTTGCCCCATACTTCTGTACAACTCTTCCACTTCCTGCTTTTCCCCTATCCTGTCCCCGTAGGGCGGGTTTGTGACTATCCATCCTGTTTCTTTCACGGCATGGAATTCGGATAAAGCTTTAGATTCAAATTTTATCAAATGATCAACTCCGGCATTTTTAGCATTCTGTTTTGCGATCTCTATTATCTTTTTATCCCGGTCAGAACCGATGATCTGCAACCTGCTTTCAATTACAGCTTCTTTGGCCTTTTTGCGTGCTTCATCCCATATTGATTTTGTTATCTGAGGCCATTCTTCTGAGA
>JAHITG010000071.1 GCA_018817865.1 Spirochaetota bacterium | reverse complement strand
CCCTGTTTTATCTGAAAATACTCATTATCACAGTCAAGTGTAATGGTATCAGCCGTATAGGTCTGGATCTTGACCGCATCCACACCGCATTGGGCTGCTTTCTCAATTAACTGTACGGCAATATCAAATTTCCCGCAGTGATTAGCTGAGAGTTCTGCGATCAAAAATACAGGTTCTGTATCAGAGATCTTTCTTTTTTTTATTTTAAAATTCATACCATTGTCCTATTATATATAAGATAATAACATTTAAATCCTTTATGGTTATAATCCGGATCTTTCTCCTTAAAACCCGCCTTTAAAAACGCCCCTAAAGAGGGCCTATTCTCATGCTTAATAAAGGCTGTAATACTCTTTACCTTCTCCTTTTTTTGAAATAGATATTGGATACTCTCCTTAAGTCCGGCTACAGCATACCCCTTACCCCTCTTATCTAAAGCGATCGTAATGGCAATAACAGCTTCGTCCTTCTGTATTTCAAACCGGATCACCCCAACGGGATCTTTCTCTTCATTCATCATGATGAGTATCAAATGATGATCATCATCAATATATTTTTCAAACCACTCTATATGCTGTTCCCATGTAATGGGTTCACTGTTAAAGGACATTTGCCGTGTTGTCGATTCATTAGCCCATTTAAAAAGGTTCTCTTTATCCTCTAACCCGGCTTTTCTTAAAAAAATGCTCTGTTTCATCTTATTTTAATTGCTCTGATGATCTCTTGTGCAATTCGGGCCCGTCCTTTTCCATCGATCAGCTTTCTTCCTTTCCGGATAAAGCGGTCTTGCTTCTTCTGATCCAGAATAAGAGTCGTCACTTCTTTAACGATCATTGGCCCTGATAATTTATCATACCATCCCAAATTTACAGCATACCCGTCTTTATCAAGGTTCCTGGCTATCATTTTCTGATTCTCGGCTGTTATGATCAGCAGGGAAGGGATACCCATATAAAGCAGCTCCCATACCGTGGACCCGGAGGCGCTGATAGCCATATCCATCTTCCCCATCAATTCAGGCATGCTTTTTACATTCAAATGGAGATTGATATGATCATGAATCCGGCTTAACCTGGATATTTTTCTGAATCCTTTATAATTTTTCCCGGCAGTACAATTCAGGATCAAATTCCTCTCAAAAGCAGCCTCATTCAGGGCTTTCAGCATCTTAAATGTCATTCCCTGTGTATCACTCCCCCCGAATATTAACAGCAGCTCCCTGATCCTCTTTGGGCCTCTCATTTTTCTTTTACTGATAAATTCATCCCTTATGAGAACATATCGGCTACCGGCCAGGATCTTTGTCTCTTTATTCTTAAGAGTATATTGAAGCGACTCTGCCCCATAGTTTTGATTAATAATGATATCGGCTAAAAACCCTCTATTGGCTTCATCATCAAATGCAACTAAAAGCTGTGTAAATGGTTTAACAGCTCTTTCATAATTGAAAGTAATACCGTAATTATCATGGATAAAGATATTACCGGGAGATTCATATAAGATATCAGTGACATCTTTCTGGTCCCTTACAGAGCCGGCCTTATTCTTCAGGATCTTATATGAAAAGGACTTCTTCTCCAATAATTGGAGAAGAGTGGGGTCACTATTACATAAAAAAATGATCGGCCATCCCCTGCTTTGCAGTTCTTCCGCAAGGACAGATGTGCGCATCAAATGCCCGTAGCCTATTTTTTTCGATGCTTCGATCCTGATAAAAATTGTAATATTATTCATAGTCTACCTGAAATAATAACAGGCCTAAAGGCCTGTTGCACCATCGTTATTCTTTATCATATTATGAATGCAGCAACACACCTGTAGGTGTGTAAATAGAATTAATCCTTGTTATGCTTAATCCTGCCATATTTTATACTATTGTTGTATTTCTGATTGGTATTCCCTTCTCAGCAAGATGCATCTTTGCCTCTAAAGGAGTCTGTTCGGTGAAATGGAAGATGCTGGCTGCAGCAACAGCAGAAGCTCCTCCCTTGTCCAGTGCCTGATACATATCATTATAATTACCGGCACCCCCGGAAGCAATAACAGGAATATTTACTGCCTTCGTGACCAGTCGGATCAGATCAAGGTCATACCCTTCCATCGTTCCATCTTTCTCGATCGAAGTTATCAGGATCTCACCTGCTCCCATGGATTCCATCTCTTTTGCCCATTGGTCTGCACTTTTTCCTGTAGCCTTAGTCCCGCTGTGACTGAAACATTCATACATATTATCCGTACCCTTTTTTGCATCAATACTGGCAACAACACACTGTGAACCAAATTTCTTGGCTATCTGAGTAATAATTGCAGGCTCTTTAAAAGCAGCACTGTTAATGGAAACTTTATCAGCCCCTGCTCTTAAAAGGCTTTTAACTTCATCAATGGTCCGGATACCGCCTCCCACTGTTAAGGGGACAAAGCATTCAGAAGAAAGATCAGCAACAGATTTAAAATCCGGCGGACGCCCCTCTTCTGTAGCGATAATATCGACAAGTATCAGCTCGTCAACAAGCCTGGTATTATATACTTTAATGGCAGGCAGGACTGAGCCGATCCTCCTCCAGCTGTCAAATCCTACTCCCTTTACAAGACCTACATCTTTCCAGAGTAAAGTCGGTATGATACGTACTTTTAACAATTAATTCACCTTTTGAATTAAACCTGTAAAAAATTTTTTAGTAACTGAAATCCTGTAGGAATGCTCTTTTCAGGATGAAACTGTACTCCGTATACATTCCCTGAATGTATGGAAGAGACAAAATTGCCGCAATAAGGAGTCCTCGTAAGGATACACTTTTTATCTGCAGGAATAAAATGATAGCTGTGTACAAAATAAAAATCTGCTCCATCCGGAATGTGTTCAAAAAGGGGATCATCATTGACCCGGTAGATCTCATTCCATCCTATATGAGGGATCCTCTCCTCCTGGTCTTTTGGCTCCAGCATTTTTACAGATCCTTTGATAAGCCCCAATCCCTCATTCTCTCCCCCCTCATATCCTTTTTCCGCCAGAAGCTGCATTCCCAGACAGATCCCAAGAAGCGGGATCTTATTCTCCCATACCTCCTGTTTCAAAGGTTCGATCCATCCCCTGGATCTCAAATTCTTCATTCCGTCTTTAAAAGCTCCCACACCCGGCAGAACGATCCTCTCTGCAGTGGCCAGGTCTTTAGGATCCTCTGAGATAAAGACTTCAGCACCGCACTCTTCCAGAGCACGATGAATAGATCCCAAATTACTCATTCCATAATCAATGATACATACAGACATACATTTTCCTGCTTTACTTTGTTAACAGGCCTAAAGGCCTATTGCTATATCATTATACTTTATTATACCACAAATGTAGCAACACACCTTCAGCGGAGCAGTGCCCTTTGGGTATAGGTGTGTTATTTTCATCATTTTGGAGATTCCAGCATGATCAGGTTGCCATCCTTATCTTTAACAAGATTTCCTCTTGCATCTGTTTTAAAGATCTTCTTATTTGTGAACCGATCACAGATCTTAATGAACTCATCCACTGTCAGATCCAGCGGCTCCAGGATCTTCTTTAACGGTTTTCCAAGATATGACCAGGGAAATTTACCGTCATGCTTCTGTACGATCTGGATCGCATCCTGCCTGGTGATCCTGCCTCTTCTTAAATGGAGACAAGCTATATCCGTGGCTCGTCCAAAACCAAATTTTAAGAATTTAAAATAATCATGTATCCCTGTTTGATAATTGTCCAAATTCTCGTAATTTACAACAGATCCTTCTATCGTCGTATTATATGTGGTAAATCCGTTAGCCTGTGCAAGGAGGGCATTGGAGTACCCGTCCCAGGGAATATAGTATCCTAAAAAGATCCCGGTCACCCGGGCTTTTTTCAATTCTTCATCAGTCGGATAAGTATAGGGGATCAGATGTTTCTTTTTGATCCCTTCCATACCGATCATATCCGACACCCTCAGGCCTAAAAGCCCTCCGAATTCTTCCAGCCACCTTCTGTTCAAAACATTATTCTTACTGGCAGCTGCCGGGCCTCCATATTCATTTTGAGAGTTCTCACCCCAGACGATCATGGGAACATTGTATTGAACCGCAGCCCTTACGGGAATCGTAAAGATCCCCACATGTTCCGGCCAGGAAATATCACCTACCTGTGTTAATCCTATCCTGTTGAGTTTGCTGCGAATAGCCTTGTTAGGAGAAAACTCCATATAATCCACACCAAGACTCTTGATATTCTCAATATTCTTCCGCCCTATCTCGGAGAGATCACAGGTTGTGGCTGTTATACACAAAGGGTTCATTCCCAGCTGTAACATCCGGATAACCTGAATAGTACTGTCTTTTCCACCGCTGACCGGTATGATACAATCCCAGTTGCTTCCATCTTTTGACCTGTATTTATCCAGGACCTTATCAAGTTCTTTTCTCCTTTTTTCCCAGTCGATCTCTTTTCTTTCCTTATAGCTTCTACAGGCATTACAAGTGCCGCTTTTATCGATATGAAGATCGGGTTTTGTATCAGGCATTACACAATTATTACAATATTTCATGCTCTATCTCCTCCTTCTTCTCTTTTTTCCATTAAAAACCAGGTAATATCATCCTGCTTGAAATTATTATCCCGATGATAAGCAAATCCATAATCTATCAATCGAAGGCTTTTATACTTATCCATGATCTCGCCTGCAAAATCACGCTTGAATAATCTCTCCTTCTCTCCACGGTACTCAAGGGATACAGGCGTGGGATTATAGTATTCTGCGATACAGATATACCGGTTTGAACTCTTATATAAAAGTTCATATACCTTATTCAGCATTTCAGGATTTATATGTATGAGCACACCTTTGGTAAAGACAAGATCCCGCTTCTGGTCAACCTTAAAATCAAGGATCGATTGATGATACACTTTAATTTCT
>JAHITG010000070.1 GCA_018817865.1 Spirochaetota bacterium | reverse complement strand
CTAAAGATATTCTTAATACAGTAAAAGAGAAATCTTTCCTGATAGAGAGTGTATTACCTGCCAAAGGTCAGCATACTTCTGGTTTTTATTATAGTTATCTGAATCAATTCAAGAGAGTTGCAGGCCATCTTTATACAAAATATTTCCGAAAGAAAGAATCCTTTTCAATCAATGCTATCCTTAAAAAGGCTTTTCGTGTTTCCATTGATGTGGACCCCATTATTACGAAATTGATCAGTTACTTTAAAACGGATTATTCATATTATAAAAGAATATTTAAGAATATTAAACCAAAGGCGATTCTGCTGCTGCAGAATGGTGTACAGAGCGGCCTCTTATCAGCAGCCCAAAGCCTGAAGATTCCGGTGCTTGAGATCCAGCATGGCCGGGTCAGCTTTGTCCATCCTGTCTATTCCTATAATCCGGATATTTCATACACACATTTAGATACTTTTCCTGATTACTTCCTTTCATTCTCTGAGTATTGGAATCATTCTATTCATTTTCCGATAAGAGAGAAGATTGCTATAGGAAATGATTATTACTATGTAAAGCCGGTCTCTAAAAAGAAGAAGAGGGAGGCTGTTACCGTGATCTTTACTAAAGGGTTGATGAAGTTTACAAAACAGCTGTCAGCGTTATGTCCGGATACGACCATTTATGTAAAGGTGAGACATAGTGATGAACACATTACAGGATTCTTTAACGAAGAGTTCCATGAGCATCCTAATATCAGGGTCATCTTTGATGAGAAGAGTGTGAAAGACCTCTTTTTCCTTTCTCATTCAATTGTTGCTGTTGAATCAACCACGGTCTATGAGGCTCTCCAGAGCGGAACAAAAGTCTTTATTGCAGCAATGATGAACTATCAGACCCATGAGGATGTTTTTAATAACAGAAATGTATATCTGGTAAAAGAAGCTCAGGATGTGGTAAAAAATTTAAAGAATAAATTTTTTCATAGCAGAAAGGATCATTTTTTTGATAAATTTAATGAATCGAGATTCAGGAAGGTCATGAAGGAAGTAGTGAGAAGATAACGGTATGAAAAAGATAAAAGAATGTTTTTTATGCAACCATACGCGGTATCAGAGCCTCTATAGGATCCGTGATCGCCATTACAGCGTAAAAGGAACATATTCACTGGTAAAATGTACTAATTGTTCTCTTGTTTTTCTTAATCCCATGCCGGATGAAAAGGAGCTGGGAAGACTCTATCCGCAGGGATCCTACTATTCTTATCAGGATTTCTTGAATAAAAAGAAATCTTTTAAGTATAAGCTGGAACATTTTTTTATCCGGTTTGATACAAAAGATCCTGAATTTTTTTCTAAGGGCCGCCTCCTTGATATCGGATGCGGGAGCGGAGAATACCTCTATGAAATGAAGAAGAAGGGATGGCGCTCATACGGGGTGGAGATCAGTAAAAAAGCAGCAGAATGCGGCAAGAATCAGGCAAAGCTGAATATTTTTTGCGGAACCCTGCTCAAAGCAAAATTCAAGAAGGATTTTTTTGATTTTATCAGATCCAATCACTCCTTTGAGCATGTGGTAAATCCTAATCAGATATTGAAAGAGATCGCAAGGATCATTAAACCGAATGGTAGAGTATTAATAGGTGTGCCGAATATTTCAGGATTAGCTTTAAAAATATTTGGAAAATATTGGTATTATCTGGGTGTTCCGTTCCATCCGTTCAGTTATTCCAAAAATACATTAAAGAGGATGATGGAAAAACACGGCCTTATAGCAGAAAAGATCAATTATAATTCGAATTATCATGGTCTGTTAGGAAGTTTACAAATTTTTCTTAACAGAAAGAAAAATAAAACATCCCATGAAGGGTGGTTCATCAATAACCATATACTAAAGGTTTTATTTCACTGGCTGGCCAAGGTCCTGGATCTTTTCAGGATAGGGGACTGTATCGAGATAATTGCATCAAAAAAATTAATAGTGTAGCAACAGGCCTTCAGGCCTGTTGTTGAAAAGATAAAATATGGTGAATCTTAAAAACAGACCTAAAGGGCTGTTGCTACATTTTTAATATTAAGAAACAAAGTAATGGAGTTGTTATTATTTTTGAATGTCTAAAGTATTATATTAAAAAAGGGAACAGAGGTAAAGAATGAGATCATTAATAAAAAAAATGATGAAAAGGATCTATGATAAGCTGTATATGCTTTCATTCATAATGACCAGGATCAAAACACGGCTCTGGTATGGCCTCTTTTTAAAGGAATGCGGAAAGGGGTGTTATCTGGAAAAACCGATAAAGATCACTCCTTATTGTGTTTCGTTGAAAAATAATGTAATGATCATGAGAGACTGCCGTATAGAGGGTGTCTCTTATTATGAAGGAAAAAGGTATACACCGAATATTATTTTTATGGAAAATGTTTCCATTCAGCAGGATCTTCATTTGACATGTGCTAATGAGGTCATTATAGGAAAGAATACGGCTATTGCCGCCAATGTGACCATCACTGATATCAATCATCCTTATGAAGATATCAGCCGACCCATAGAGAGACAGGTCCTGGAAGTTAAAAAAGTCATTATAGGAGAGGATTCAAAAATATATAACAATGCCGTGATCCTGCCCGGTGTCAGGATAGGGAAGCATTGTGTAATAGGAGCAAACAGCATCGTAGCCGGAAATATACCGGATTTTTCCGTTGCAGCCGGTGCACCTGCCAGGGTGATCCGGAAATATGATCCTGTAAAGAAAAAATGGTTGATCGTAAAAAAAGTGATCGAACATGAAAGATAAGATCAAAATATTTAAAGATACCTTTTACTATTCCCTGGGAACAATTGTACCCCAATTCTTGAACTTTCTGCTTCTTCCATTATTTACAAGATATCTTTCACCTGAGGATTACGGTATTATTAATTATACAAACTCTATTGTTATGTTCATTGTGATCATTTCTACTCTTTCCCTGAATACCTATCTTCTTAGATATTATTTTGAACAGAAGAGCCTCCTGTTAAAGAAGCAGTTGATCGGGAATATCTTCCTCTTTATTTTAGGGATGAATATAATATTACTGCTCCTCTCTTTCACCTTTGGTGCAGGGATTTTTAGTGCTTTCAGGATCAAGGTGCCGTTCTATCCCTACTTTTTTCTGGCATTATGCAATAATTTCTTTAATGTGCTGGCTGTTGTTCCTATGGTCATCTTCAGGGTTCAGAGGAAGGCGGCACTCTTTGTTGCTGTAAACTGTTCGAGGGTCATTCTGCAGTCCCTTCTCTCGTTATTCCTGATCATCAGTTTAAAATGGGGTGTTCTGGGAAGATTTTATGGAGAACTCTATGTGAATTTAGGTTTTGGAGCTCTGTTTCTATTGATCGTATTTCGGCATGCAGTACTGAAT
>JAHITG010000069.1 GCA_018817865.1 Spirochaetota bacterium | reverse complement strand
ATTTTGGATCAAAGGCGATGCAAATTATAATAATGTTATAGCTCAGATAGGATTGGCTGGGGACTCCTGCGGCACAATTATGAATGTTGATAATGGTTTGGATGATAAGTTTAATGTTACGACATCATGGGTTCAACATTACATTCCTTTAATAGGTAAAGATATGTCATCTGTAAGCAGAGGTTTTAAGATAGGTATGTGGAATCCAATTGTTGCAGCTAATATTTACGTCGATGACATCCGCTATGAACAGTATGTATTCACCAATGCAGGGTACAGATGGACAAAACAGCTCGGCGGGACAGAGAAGGACGAGGGAAGAAGTGTTGCTCTTGACGGGAGCGGGAATGTTTACTTCACCGGTTATTTCAGAAGTACGGTCAACTTCCAGGAAGATTGGGGCGGAACGGACAGCAGGCTCAGTGCCGGTGAGAATGATATCTTTATTACAAAAGTAAATTCTGACGGTACCTACGGCTGGACAAAACAGATCGGCGGGACAGGAGATGATACCGGGTTTGCCATAGCATGCGACAGCAGTGGTAATATTTATATTACCGGCTCTTTTGAAGGAACCGTCAATTTTGCCCAGGACTGGCTGGGGAATGACACAAAGGGGAGTAGCGGAAACAGTGATATCTTTATCACAAAGATCAATGCGAACGGGACATACGGGTGGACAAAGAAGATGGGCGGGACCGGCTATGACGGCAGTTATGGAATGGCCCTGGATAACAGTGATAATATTTATATAACCGGTTGTTACCAGTACAGTGTGAATTTTCGGCAGGATTGGGGTGGAGCAGACACCAATACCAATGCCGGAAGCGATGATATATTTATTTCAAAGGTCGATTCGGACGGGATCAATTATTATTGGACCAGACGGATGGGCGGAAGCGGTTCTGACTGCGGATACTCCCTGGCCACGAACAGCAGTGGTGATATCTATGTAACGGGATGCTATCAGAATACAGTGAATTTTGGTCAGGACTGGAGCACACCGGATATAAAGACCAATGCAGGCAGTGAAGATATCTTTGTTTCCAGGATCGGTCAGAATGGTACTTCTTATGAGTGGACAAAACGGATAGGTGGAGCATATTCAGAATGTGCATACGGAATAACAACCGATAAGAACGGCCATGTATATGTGACCGGCAGTTTTTTAGGCACTGTAGATTTCCGTTCAGACTGGGGCGGCAGTGATCCAAAAACCAGTATCTTCAACAGCAATGATATCTTTTTAATCAGGATCAATGCTGACGATTCATACGGCTGGACAAAACGGATCGGGAACAGCTGTCCATATGACCGGGGTGAAGCAGTAACAACAGATCGAAGTAATAATATTTATGTAACAGGAAGTTTTCAGTATACGGTCAATTTTGCCCAGGATTGGGGTGGAGCTGACTATAAATCCAGTAACGGCATGTGGTATGATGCATTCGCTATGCGGGTCAATGCAGACGGTACATACGGTTCCACCAGGCGATTCGGGGGAACCAGTCATGACTGCGGGTATGGTATTGTTTTTAGTGATACCGGGATTGGATATATAACCGGATTCTTTGCCGTTACTGCTAATTTTGCCCAGGACTGGTTTGATGTTGATTATAAATCGAGTAAGGGCTTGTATGATATTTTTCTGATGAGGTTTGAGGGGCTGTAGAAAGGGGAAGCAGGCTCTTATTGTTTTAATATTCCTTGTTGTGGATCAGGTGAAACCTTTTTTTCATAGAAATCATGTAGCAACAGGCCTTTAGGCCTGTTATTAAAAAAACAATTAAATAGGGTAAATTCACATAACAGACCTAAAGGTCTGTTGTTACATTTAAATTATATTAGAGGGAGTGACAGCTCTATTACTATTTCTCTTCCTGTTTGACAAAGTAAAAATAAATAATATACTATACTCCATGAAAACTTTTTATTTTTTAATTCCTTAAATATTTATGAAACTTCTTTTAATAAATACAAATACGATCAAACCGCTGATCGCTCCGATCGGCCTTGAGTATGTTGGTGAATACATTGAGGTTAACAGCAATGGGGTGGAAGTTTCTATACTTGATCTTTCCTTTGACAATAGATTGCAGGAGACCATAAAACAGGTTAAACCGGATTTCATTGGGGTGACCGTGCGCAATACAGATGACTGCAGTTATCCTACTGCAAAACTTTTCCTTCCTGAAATTAAAGGATTACTCGATCAGATCAAAGAAACCAGTGATGCTCCTGTTATCCTGGGGGGAGCCGGATTTTCCGTAATGCCGGAAGCAGTCTTGAACTTTCTTGATATGGATTACGGGATCCATGGAGATGGTGAGGATGCTTTACTGCAGTTCATAGAGCATTATCCAGACATAAGATCTATACCTAACCTTGTATATAGAGAAAATAATGAGTACAAAAAGACCAGAATGGAATTCTTTGATCTTAAAAAGCTCGATCCAGAGCGTAAGATGTTTGATAATGAGATGTATTTCAAACAGGGAGGTATGGGCTCTTTTGAAACAAAGAGGGGGTGCCCGAACGAGTGTATTTATTGTGTTGATCCTTTAAGCAAGGGGAGTACATTACGCCTGAGGGATGATACAGGTGTTGTTGCTGAGATCGAGAGATTATTTAAACAAGGTATCGATCATTTCCATATATGTGACAGTGAATTCAATATTCCATATCATCATGCAGAGAACATCTGTAAAACGATTATCAGGAAGGGATTCCATAAAAAGATCAGGTGGTACTGTTACTGCAGTGCTGAAGGGTTTGATTTTTCCCTGGCAAAGCTTATGAAGGAGGCGGGATGTGCCGGCATTAACTTCGGAGTGGATAGCGGGAGTGATGCAATCCTTTCGACCTTAAAGAGAGGGTATTCATCGAATGATCTTATCAGACTGGGAAAGGATCTAAAAAAAGCAGGCCTTATCTTTATGTTTGACCTTCTTTTAGGCGGTCCCAATGAAACTGAAGATACAATAAGGGAGACAATAAAATTGATGGAGGAGGTCAAACCGGATGTAGTAGGAACAGCTATCGGAGTACGGGTCTATAAGGGAACGGTCCTTGAAAGAATGATTCGAAATGAGGATGTTGGCAATAAAGCTCTTTACGGGGAGATCAAAGATAATGAAAATCTTGTAAAGCCCGTCTTCTATATTTCTCCCAAGATCGGAAAGAGGATTATACCCCTGGTAGAGGATCTTACGAGAAATAACAAGCGGTTCCTCTTTTCATATGGAAAGGATAAAAAGGACTATAATTATAATGAGAATGACATCCTGACGCAGGCTATAAAGAAAGGAGCCAGGGGGGCATTCTGGGATATATTAAGAGGATTGTGAAAAGGTGGCTGTCTCAAAAGATATTTTTTTAAAAGCACGAATAAATTCGTGCCTACATTTGTTAAGCGAACAAATTCGGGAAAGCACTATAAGGGTTAATTTATTCATGCTTTATGTTTTTACATTGTTTCTATGACAACAGGCACGGATTTATCCGTGCTTTTTGAATATGTTATATCTACACATAAGCACGACTAAAGTCGTGCCTACATCTGTTGGATCTTATGAATTTGTATTGGCACGATTAAAATCGCGATAGTACCCGCGAAGTACCCGGAGGGTGAAGGGTGAGCCTGCATTTTTATAGTGATAATTTATTTTTTTTTACCAAGTAACTTCCGGGCAAGAGCAAGTCCGGTATCCACAATAGCCAGGGCCTGTTTCGGTTTGGTGCTGTAGCCGGATGTCTTTGTGGTATACTGCCTGATAACGATCACATCCACATCCTCCATCCCCTTTTTTTCAAACAGGATATTTGCCGGCGGTTTCTTTAATTCAGGTTGTTTGTCAAAGAATTTTGCCTTCTTTTTCGCTATAAGGACACAGTACAGATAGGGATAGAATGTGCCCTGTACATCATTTATAGAGACCTGAATCTGCATCCCGAGAAAAGTATCAGGTGCATCAATGAACCGGATCATCAACCGGGCATCCTCAGGAACCCTTTTTCCTCCATTTTTACTCTTCCTTGTAGCCAGCATAGGAAGGACGTGAATATCACTGGGTTTTACCAGATGTTCTATGACTTTTTCGATCATATCTATCTTTATGATAAGCTTGGCCTTTTTTAAATAGCTCCTGATCCCTGAAAACCAGTGGGGAATGATAATGACAAGGCCGTTCCAGAATAGATATTTGGATATAACTTCCTGCTCTTGGATCATAAAATAAAGCCAAAATGCAAATCCGCTCGCAATAATGATAAAAAAGAGGCATCCTCCCAGGGGATTGCTTATATCAAAAGAGTCGCGGTCCCATTTTTTCAACTGCTTCTCTTTCTCCCTTACTTTTTTATATTCATCAGGCGTGACTTGGTCCCATTTGATATCCTGCTGAAGCTGGCTTTTTGCGCTGAATCCTTTTACAAGTCCCAGTAGTGTAGCAGCAAAAAAGAAGCAGAGTCCCAGCCAGAAATTCACTGCCAGCTCAAGTATAAAACCGACAATGAAAAGCATTATGATCAGAAACATCCGCATTTTATAGGGGATCTTTTTCAGTATCAGAAATTTAATTTCACCTTGCTGCCGGGGATCAGGGAAGAAACCCATTATACAACCTCCTTGCAGTGATCGGGAAGTATCTCATTATATCCTACCTGCTTCCAGTAAAGCGGGCATCCCCCGTTACAGATCGCCAGATCTTCACACTTCTGGCAGAAAGCATGTGCAAACTTTTTCTTTTGGAAATAGGCCATTTTCTTGCTGGACCATGCTTCTTTGAATTTCTCCTTTATTTCCAGCATATTATACATGGGTCTGGGAAAACTTGAGCAGGGCAGGATATCTCCTGTCGGTGAGATGCTTAACAATCCGTCACAGGCTGCACATCCTTTATTTCCAAGGCCATGGCTAACAGTGTTGAAGATGCACATCGGGACAGGTGAGTACCACATGAATTCCACATCATTGTCTTCAGCATATTTATTCACTTTAATGACAATTTCACCGATCTCTGAATAGGGGACCAGAAGGTCATTCAAGCCGTTCAGGGCAGATCCTTCCGGCATAAGCAGGTTCATGGATAATTTGTCCAGGCCAATTTTTTTAGTCATATCTATGATCCCGGTCAAATGATCTTTGTTCAATTTTGAGATCGTCGTATTAGTATGGATCCTGATGCCGGCCTCTTTAAGAGCAGTTATCCCTATAAGGGTCTTTTCAAAGGCCCCCGGAGCATGTACAATGGAATCATGTAAAGCAGCATTTCCTGCTTCCATGCTGATCTGGGCTGAATCCAGTCCGGCCTTTTTAAATGCAGAGGCCATTTTGTCGGTAATCAGGGTTCCATTGGTGATCAAATTGGTCCACATCTTCAGTGATTTTGCATATCTTATCAGTTCCGGAAGGTCTTTACGAAGGCACGGTTCCCCGCCGGTAAAGCTGACAGATGGAACCTCTGCTTCTCTTTTTATCATGGATAGAATTGTCTTTATCTTTTTCGTGCTCAGTTCTTTTGCATTATTATCTTTTTTACATCCGCAACCCGCATAACAGAATCGGCACTGGAGGTTGCACCGATAGGTAAGGGCGATCTCACTTAAGACCGGGAGCCTGTTGAACGGGAGTTTAAAAGGGATCTGTTCAATTGCCCTTCTTTTTATTTTCTCATTATAACAGCCTTTAAGAAGAGCACGGATATCACAGAAAAAGTCATGAATATCCTGTGCAGCTCTCTCTTTGTCAGGATAGCTGTCTATAATACTGTAAACACTGCTGCCGGTCAATAAGTGCTTTATGACCCTGATCCCTTGAGAATTGATCTTATAAGCCTCGTTCGGTATTTTGATCAGGAGACGGTCTTCTTCCCGCACATAAATGTAAGGTCCAATATTCCTGATATATTCATCCACCCATTTGATCTGAGGATAGATCATTGCATTCCTACTCCTTGATAATTAATGTCCACTGCTCACACAGGCTCCATGGCAGGCCCCGTGGCAGGCGCTATGGCATGCACTGTGGCAGGCGCTGTGACAGGCGCTGTGACAGGCATCATGACAGACATTCTGAATAAAAGGACCCTCATAACAGGCGCTGGTACTTTGAAATTCGGTAAAGCTTTTCTGTGTTGAGGGGATGCTCTGTTTCAGGGATTCACTCACTGTGTCTGCAGTAGAATGCCGTTCCTTGTAATGATTATAGTTATGAAAATAGCTTCTGTACCCGGACCAGTAATAAGATTCATCATCGTCTCCCTGAAGCACGGATGCTAATCGCTTTTCGCAGTATTTTTTTGTGGCTTCCAGATCGCAATCCCATGTCTTCTGCTCCACACCCTTACCAATGGTTTCCAGCATGTCGTATACGGGCTTGGTATCGATCGTGTGGTCTGATCTGATCACATACATCAGCGTGGTTTCATAGCTTATATCACTGCGCATGACACCTTTCTTAAGTTTTAATTTTAAGGGTTCCTTGCTTATAACCTCGATCAAATTTTTTCGCTCCATGTTCTGGACGATCATCCCCAGGATCACAGAGAGGGGAGTATCCAGAAAGAGCGCAGATTCAATTGCTGTAAGGTCCTTGCATATCTTTCCTTTTTTACGGAAGGTGCCTACCTGGACTTTTGGCGGGACCCATTCATCTCCTGCCCATCTGACCTTGGAGAGTTCATCCCTTGCAGAGATCAT
>JAHITG010000068.1 GCA_018817865.1 Spirochaetota bacterium | reverse complement strand
GACAAATACTTTGCTTTTATTGACGATTGTTCTTATGAACAGCTCTCCTGCCTGATTCTGATTGAAGAACCGCTCTTCAACTGAAGTTTTAGGCTGCTGTTGTCCGGCTTGCTGAGAGCCTTTAATGACCTTAACGGTCAAAGGCTGGGTCTGATACACTTTGCCGTTATATGATATTTGTGCAGCTCCAATTGTAAAAGTACCTTCTTTGACGGGAATTAAAGTATAATTATAAGTTACAGAGGAGGAGACCTGTCCATTTACAAACTGGAAAGAGGAGGATGTGCCGGAATTATACACTTTAAATTCAGGCATTGCAGGCAGTTTGGGCTGGGGCAGGTTGCCTGAACCCCCGGAGGCAGCAATAGAGTAGGTCAATTGCTCTCCGATTCCAGCTGTTTCAGAACTAATGGTGGCTGTTACTGTTATATCCTGTGCAAAAATGAGATTAACACTGCTGAGTATAATACTTAATATAAAAATGATCTTTCGCATAATAGTAAACTTTTACCAGTCCTTGTCGATATATCGGCCTGTACCTTTAACCTGATTAAGCTTTTTTTGAATCTTCTTCTCCTCGTCTTTTAAAGCATCCAGCAACCGCTTTGCATCTTCTTTAGCCATCTTTCCTTTCTCTGTTGGTTTCTGTTCCTTCTCTTTTTTGAATTGTTATCTTTTTTCTGGTTGTCGTTTCCGGATTGATCCTGTTGCTTTTTCTTCTGCTTTTGTTCCTGTTGATCTTGATCTTCATTCGGATCAGAATTCTGCATGTTCTGTTGAAGCCGTTTTCTGGATATCTCAATATTGTATTTTGCATCCTCATCAGTAGGATCGATCTCCAGGGTCTTTTTATAATACTCTATTGCTTTTAAATAATCACGCCCCTGAAAATGAGTATTACCCAGGTTATAGTAAGCTTTTGCACGCACCTGCTTATCATTACTTGTTAGGGATTTAGTGAACTCATCCACGGCTTTATCATACTGTTTTTGTTTGTAATATGTATTTCCCATATTGTAATGTAAAATAGGGGATTCCGGTTCATCGATCTGGGCATCCATGTATTTTTTTAATGCATCCTTGTATTTTTCCTTCTTATATAATTTATTACCCTTATTATTTTTAAATGCAAAAGCACCGTACACTTCTGTAAGTCCCATGCTAAAGAAGAGCATAAAGGTAAAAATAATAATTCTTTTCATTTCTTTCTTTCCTTCATCAGGATCTCAAATAACAATAATAATACTGCAGGAAATAAAAACCACTGAAATTTATCCTCCCGCTGTGAAAACTGTTTTCCAAAGATCATCTTCTTTTCCATTTTCATGATCTCCTCATATACCTTCTTTAACTCAAATTCTGTTTCTGTGGCCTGGTAGTATTTTCCTCCGGTAATAAGGGCTATCTTTTCAAGAGTCACTTCATCAAGCCGGGAGAGTACCGGGTTTCCGCTTTTATCTTTTTTATACTCGGATATCGTTCCGTTGGCACTGCGTAGGGGTATAAGGTCTCCATTAGGAGTCCCGATACCGATCGTATAAATGATAATACCTTCTTTTTTAGCTTCTTCGGCAATCTCCAGTACCTGGCCTTGATGGTCTTCACCATCAGTTAATAATATAATAACCTTATATTTTTTTTCAACTTCCGGGAACGATTTTACTGCTCTTTTTAATGCATCGGAAAGGGCTGTTCCCTGCACATTTACAGAATTGACATTAACATTATCCAGATACATCCTGAATGCGGAGTAATCGATAGTTAAAGGACACTGGAGAAAACTGGATCCGGCAAATACTAAAAGACCTATCCTGTCTCCCTGTAAATAATCCGCCAGTCTGTCTACCTGGTGCTTGGCCTTTTCAAGCCGGCTGGGTTTTATATCTTCTGCGAGCATTGATTTAGAAACATCAAGCATCACCATTATATTTAATCCCTTCCTGTTTATCTTTGAGATCTTACTTCCCCATTGGGGCCGAGCCAGAGTAATAAATAGAAAGAAGATAACAATTATGATCATGATCGTTTTTTTTCGAGTTCGAGTAAAATCGATATTTTGAGAGAATTTTTTAATTATATTTATATCTCCAAAATTATTGATCAATTTCATTTTTAATTTGAATCCTACTTTTAATAATAAAAAAAGAAGGATCGAAACAACGAGTGCAAGATAAATATAGATGTTATTTTGAAAAATCATCTTCTAAAATTTTTTTAAAACTACTCCTTAAGGAACTTTGATCAGTATCAGATTATCAAGAATGAGAAAGGTCAGCAATAATAATACACTGATAAAAACAAAAGGCATAAAATTTTCAATATACTGTAAATACTGTTTTATCTTGATCTTTGTCTTTTCCAGCTTATCAATTTTTTTATAAATTTGCCT